>DAIQNC010000189.1:0-7491 GCA_036788655.1 Ktedonobacteraceae bacterium | reverse complement strand
GACGATGTTTTTTTCCTTGAGCGCGTCGTCAATGACGCAGTGTGCTGGTCAGGCAAGGGTGCGTATCGTGCGGATATGGCTTCATCGGGCGACATCACAGAACCTTCACGCCACAATGCCTCATATGCCTTCTTGCCAAGAAATTCCTGCACTCGCGCCAGTTCGCGTTCGTGAACTGCTACCTGTCCAGGCATTTCGTACATCTGATTATCGTCTCGCCATCGCTCTGCAACCGCCCAGAGACGGATAGCCCATAGATGATTCCCCTGCTGAACGGCAAGGTGCGCCATGCCTTCCAATGCTACCGCGACCAGTTCTGTCTTCTCCTCTAAGCGTTTCGCAAGGCTCATGCTCTCCTCGAACAGCCTTTGCGCCTCGGCATACTTGCCCTCAGCTAATGCGACATTGCCCAGAACGGCGATATACTGGCCCGTCACCTGCATATCTCCACCCTCTCTATAGAAGAGCAGGCAGTGATTGAGTAGAGAACGCGCCTCGTCCAGTTTTCCCTCTTGTAAGGCGACACGCCCCAGCAGTCCTTGCATACTCGCTACTCCCATCCGATTACCCGACGTTTCCGCGAGTGCCAGCCCTTCATTCAAAAGAGCGCGTATTTTCTGAAACGGTGGATGTTCCTCACCGCCGAGCAGCACTTCTGCCAACTGGTACAGCGCACTGAATGTGCCAGATGTGTTTTGTACTGCTCGCTGGCGCGTCACGACCTCTTCAAGCATGGTACGCGCCTGCTGATAATCGCCGCGTGTCTGCATGATAAACGCCATGTTCAGGAGCGTATTGGCGATACCCTGCTCTAGCCCCTCTTCTTTATAAAGAGCTAACGCCTGTTCATAAAGGTAATATGCCTTGAGTGCTAGATTTTTCTGATGCGCTATCCAGCCGAGGAGACGTATAGTAGCCGCCATATTTCCCTTGTCGCCCAGCGTTTCAAAATACTCCTTACTCTGCTCCAGCAGCGATGCTGCACGGTCAATATTACCCAGACGCATCACAATTTGCGCTCCAAGTGAACATACCTGAGCCAGCGTGGATGTTACCGCACCCTCGTATCGCAGAAGAGCCTGCTCGATAAACGTCCAGCCTTCGCGCAAATGCCCGTGTGCCAGCCAGAACTTGCTCAATGCATTGCACAAACGTAACGCCATCTCTTGCCGTTGCACAGCTACGCTCGAAGATTGCTGTGTTGTTGAGAGCATCCATTCCATCGTGGCCCGTATGTGTGCGTATTCCTGCTCAAGTCGCTTCAACCATGCTGCCTGTCGTGTTTGTTGCGAACTGATTAACTCTTGTCCCGCCTTCTCTGCGAAATCCAGATAGCAGCCAGCATATGCATATTGCACATGCTCTAGCTCTTCATGCGCTATCAATTGCTCGCGTCCAAACGCACGAATCGCTTCTAGCATTGCCAGACGTGGCTCCTGCACATCGCTTGTTGACACCGAGGAATACAACAGGCTCTTATCAACAAACGCATCCAGCCCGTCCAACACATTCAACGCTTTGTGCTGATGGTCTTGCATGTCAGCCGCAAGGAGCGCAAAAAACGCCTCGGCATGTTCGAGTGCAAAGCTGTCTACGAATACCGACAGCACACGAAAAAGATATTGTTCATCCTCATCGAGCAGGTCATAGCTCCAACGAATAGCACTGCGGAGCGTTTGTTGTCGCTCTGGCAACGTCGGTAATCCCTTCGTCAACAGTTCGAGGCTCTGCGAGAGACGCGAGAGCAACAGGGGGAGCGGCATCAGCCTGACACGTGCGGCGGCAAGCTCAATCGCAAGCGGCAACCCTTCGAGGCGTACACAAATATCGGCGAGCGTTGCCGCATTCGACGCTGTAATCTGAAATGTGGGAAGGAGCGAACGAGCGCGTTGCACAAAGAGTTCGACGGCAGGAGAGCGTTCGATAGCGAAGACATCGAGATGCTCTTTTACGTTCGGCAATGCCAGGGGCAAGACACGATATTGATACTCAGATGCGATATGTAAGACGACGCGACTTGTCACCAGCAGTTTAATAAATGGGCAAGCAGTAAGTACATCTTCCAGATCAGAAGCGGCCTGTACCACCTGCTCAAAATTGTCTAGCACCAGCAACATATGCTTATCATGCAGAAACTGCTTTATTTGCTCACGCGCCGGAACGTTGTCGTCTTGAAGCTCCAATTCACGTGCGATAAGCGGCATCACCTGTTCAGCATCATCGGTAGTCAGATGCACAAAGCAAATACCATGCGTAAAGAGCAACGCAAGTTCATGTGCCAGTTGAATACTCAATTGCGTCTTGCCAATGCCCGCCTCGCCCGTGAGCGTCACGAGTCGCACATAGTCGTTCGCCAGCAACGCCTTAATATCATCCAGTTCGCGCTCGCGTCCAATGAGCGGTGTAAAGATAGGTGGCACGTTCCACAGTAGAAATGAATTGACGAGAGCCTGTATGTCATCAGTGGGGCTATTCGTTGTGGGAAGCATCATCGTCGCCGTTGAGGGAGCGAGGGGAGCAGGTGCAACGGCAGCGGGCGGTAGAAATGGCAGGGATGGCGCAAAAGGAATCGACGACATATCCCACGATTCCTGACGTTCCTGCATTTCTTGCGCTTCCGTCGCCACAACCTCTTCGTCAGGAATAGTCTCCTCTGTCAGCAAGCCTAGCTCCCTGGCATTTTTCCCGAAGAGGGCGCAGAGTTGCTCTCGATAGTAGGGATACGGAACCGACTTTCCCTGCTCCCAGCGAATCACCGTCCGCACATTTGTTCCGACCGCCTCGGCAACCCGTGCCTGAGACCACCCACGTAACTCGCGTTCAACCTTCAATGGGTGAGTTTTCATACGCATTCACGCGCTCCGTGGGCAATAGCCAAAAGAAGGAAAGCAATATGTAAAAAGTGCAAAATCGTTTTCAACAATTCACCCAACCTGTCACATAGATGTCACTTGCTTGCCATTGTACCACAACCGCTCATCAGGCATACTTTGCACATGAAAGCGATGTGAACGTGATTAGTGATCGCTCGCAGGGTGTAATGGTTGACAGGGTGTGATAAATCAGACCCGTACATCTGTGCGGTGGGGCGAGATGGTAGAAGGGCAAAGGGGTGTAATGAATTATACCCGTACATCTGAGCGTTGGGGCGAGATGGCAACTGGGGAAAGATAAGTGGGAATAAATGCAAATCGTGGAAGTCACGCCGCTATGTACGGCCATAATTCTGTACGGGCATAATTTATTACACCCTGCTCACCACATCGCAAAAGTCAACATATATAAAAAAGATTTGAAAAAAGGGGAACAATAGAGCATGTTACATCTCAACCAGAAAGCGGCTCGCTCCGTCTTCATTACCGCCTTGTTAGGGCTACTCGCCCTCATCGTTGCTGCGTGTGGCAGCACGGATTCGACGATAACGGGCAGTACGCCAGCCAATAACGCACTGACAACGGTATCATCATCTTCACAGAACAACATTGGATTTGGAAATGCGCTCCTCGACTGGAATCCACAGACGCACAAACTCGTGGTCACGATCAGCCTGACAGGTCTTGTTCCCAATAGCGTCCATCCCTCGCACATTCATACGGGCAACTGCACGACGATGGGCGCAATCAAGCACATGCTCAACAACGTCGTCGCCGACAGTCATGGCAACGCACTTACTGTGACAACGCTCTCGAACATCAAGGGCATTCCGCAAACAGGCTGGTACATCAACGTGCATCATGGCCCCGATCTGGCAACGACAGCCAATGCCGCTCCCATCTATTGTGGCAACGTCGTCAACCCCAATCCCGACACGAACCATGAGCAGGTCATCAAGACGCATCTCAACCTCATCTACATCAACCAGTTCGCCAACGTGAATAAAGTCTCTTCAACCGTTCCCGGCAACGGCGATGTCAACCCTTACGGTACGGCAGTCGTGAAGGAGAGCGTCGGCAACCTGACAAAAGGCAACGTCCTCGTCAGCAATTTTAACAATGGTGGCAACCTGCAAGGCACTGGCACAACCATCGTGCAGATTGCACCCAACGGCACACAAACCCTCTTCGCTCAACTGAACTCGAACTCCTGCGCAGATGGCATCGGTCTGACCACCGCACTCGTCGAACTCAAACGCGGTTGGGTCATCGTCGGTAGCCTGCCAGCCGCACAGGGCAAATTCGCCAACGTCAAGCCTGGTTGTCTCATCGTCCTCAACGCACAGGGCCAGACCGTCGCAACATGGACAGGTCAGAACATCAACGGCCCCTGGGATGCAACCGCAATCGAAAACGAAGACGGTAGCCAGGCCGAACTCTTCATCACCAACGTCCTCAACGGCGTCGTACCAGCCAACACCAACATCGTCAATCAGGGAACCATTGTACGCTTCGACCTGCAAGTACCTCATCAGAACGAGGGCAAACCATCCATCGAGTCTACCGCAACCGTCGGTGCTGGCTTCTCCGAGAAGACCGACGCAGCCGCTCTGGTCATCGGCCCAACGGGTCTCGGACTCGGTAACAACGATATCCTCTACGTCGCCGACACGCTGAACAACCGTATCGTCGCCATCGACCACGCCTCGACGCGCCAGTCACCGGAACACGCCAACCTGCACGTCCTGACCTCTGGCGGTAGCCTCAACGCCGAGCTTGGCCTGAGCATCGCCCCCAACGGCGACATCCTGACCGTCAACGGCGGAGACGGCAACCTCGTCGAAATCCAGCCCGATGGCACACAGATTGCGAAGATACTCGTCAGCAACATGGGAACACCGCCCGGAGCCGGATGTCTCTTCGGTATCGCCACCGTTCCCGGCGGAGCAGGTGTCTACTTCACCGATGACTGCACCAACCAGTTGAACATCCTGCAATAAAACAATCCAGGTACAGACAAAACGGTGGGGATTCGCAATGCGAGTCTCCATCGTTTTATTGCTGTAGAGACAGTCGTGGAGTGGTGAGCAGGGTGTAATGAATTATGACCCGTACATCTCAGCGTTTGAGGTGAGAGAGTGCGTGGGGAAAGGGAATAGTGATGAAAGTTGACAAAGTAATTTGGACATGGGTGGAGTGGCAAGCAGGGTGTAATGAATTATGACCCGTACATCATCGCGTTGGGCAAAGGGATATAGTGATGAACGTTGACAAAATAATTTGGACATGGGTGATGTGGCAAGCAGGGTGTGATAAATCAGACCCCTACACTGTGGTGGTGACGCGGTTTTGGGATGGGGACATGGTGCGTTTCATGGAAGAGATACGTTCATTGCACGAAGACATGTTCATGCGCAGAGTGTAGGGGTCTGATTTATCACACCCTGCTTGCCACTCCACAAATGCCACGAGTATATATTCAATGTTCATCATTACCTTACCTTTTCCCTATACACAATGTTGCTCCAACGCGGCCCTGTACGGGTCATAATTCATTACACCCCTTTGCCCACGCACTCTCTTGCCCCAACGCGGCCCTGTACGGGTCATAATTCATTACACCCTGCTCACCACTCCACCAATCTTCATGCTGTGCTACAATTATTCAGGACAGTAACCCTCATCAGGAAGGATACCGCAGTGGCAGAATTTCGCGTTGCTAACCCAGATTATGTGCAGACGGTTCGGAATAGTTTTTATAAGCAGGGCTTGATGCGTTACCTCGGCGCGAGACTGGATACTGTGGAGCCGGGACATGTCAGTATCAGTATGCCGTTCAGCGAAGATATCACGCAGCAACATGGCTATTTTCATGCAGGGAGCATTACCAGCATCGTTGACTCGGCCTGTGGCTATGCCGCGTTTACCCTCATGCCGCCCAATACAGAGGTACAAGGTTAACTTTCTGTCACCAACACTCGGCGAGCGCGTCGTCGCACATGGTCGCGTCATCAAACCCGGTAGCATCATCACCGTCTGCCAGGGCGAAATTCTAGCCGTCAAAGATGGCGTCGAGAAACTCTGTGCCATCATGCAAGCAACCATGATTAATCGACCGTTGGGGTCTTAATTTATTACACCCAGGTAATCACATCAGGA
Source organism: Ktedonobacteraceae bacterium (assembly GCA_036788655.1). GTDB lineage: Bacteria > Chloroflexota > Ktedonobacteria > Ktedonobacterales > Ktedonobacteraceae > JBBQVS01. Next base: position 1,459 of record DAIQNC010000189.1, on the reverse strand, counting down.
TTTTATCGATCATAACATACACAAATATTTTCGTCTCCGCGAACGTGGCGTCATGGTCAACATTCTCATCACGCCAGTTCTCACGCCATTGCAAGGCGTTCTGTATCAACGTTGACCATTCCGGCAATTTCTGTTGCGCCCATAATGCGGCTTGTTTCTTCGAGACCTGCTCTCCATATGTGACCGCGTACAAGGCTCGACACATCGTCAAAATTGCGTAAGCTTGCGAAGGACGCGCCCGCGATTCATCTATGTACTCTCTCCACGCTTCCACATAGCGACGTACCCAGGAAATATACTCTTCCTTAGAGATAGGCGCAATGAGTGTCTCTTGCGGTGGCCCATAGAGAACAACGCCCTTTTCACGTACCGTATACCAGTTAATCAACCAGTCATTCCCGGCATCCTTGATGTGAAATGGCTCACCAGGACTGATAACCGCAATCTGGCTCCTCTGCGTCCTGAACGTCTTCAAGCCCATCACCGAGAAATATAATACCTCGATACGACCGGCCCAATATTTGTGCTTGTCGGCGAAATCATTGTGCATCGCAAGTAACGCCTCAAATTCGCGCTCGTCGATGTCCGCAGAGGTAGCCGCTAACAGGTCGATATCGCTGCTCCCTCTGTCAAAATCGCCTGTAACGAGCGAGCCAAAGAGATACACGCCTATCAGCCTGTCACCGAGAATAATATGAATATTCGACACAAGTTGTTCCAGTAATGCATTGATATCATCAAAAGGTGTTGGATGCGCCTGTATCATTGCAGCGTCTCCTTGTCTGATATTTCAATGTACATTCGGGACGCAGGGTATGATAGGCTACCAGGGTGTGATAGAATCAGACCCCTACACTCTGCTGGCAAGCGTGTCACATATGGGATACGAATATCGCATAAAGAGATTTTCACCAGCAGAGTGTAGGGGTCTGATTCTATCACACCCTGGTAAGCACACCACCCATGTCCAGACTATTTCGTTAATCTTCACCATTATACGCCATCCCCATGCTACCATCTCGCCCACAACACACCCATGTACGGGTATAATTCATTACACCCTTCCCCACTCCACAAACGTCCCCCATACAAGCACGATTGTGATACAGTAAGTATATGTTCTCCCTCGCAATCAGAACAGAATGACCGTACTTGACGATATATGTATCACAAGGAGACTTTTTCATGGCAAATCATCGTTTGAAGCTGGGATACAAGGCTTCGGCGGAACAGTTCGGGCCGCGTCAACTGCTTGATTTCGCGGTTGAGGCCGAGAACGCTGGCTTCGATAGCGTCTGGATTAGCGACCACTTCCAGCCCTGGCGACATACCAATGGACACGCGCCCTTCGCGCTCTCCTGGCTTGGCTCGGTTGGTGAGCGTACCAGTCGTATCGAGTTGGGAACAAGCGTCCTGACACCTACATTTCGCTATCAGCCAGCTGTTGTTGCCCAGGCAT
>DAIQNC010000188.1:1011-7504 GCA_036788655.1 Ktedonobacteraceae bacterium | reverse complement strand
TGACCTGTCCGCGATGGCTCCGACGATGATGGGCGATGCGGCATCTCCGAAGACGTGCGCCAGTAGCAAGATGAGGCCAATAGCGGTTGCGCGTATCTTCGGTGCTATCACGTCCTGTATGACGGCATTGAGCGGCCCAAGACATAGGCTCAGGCAGATGATGGCGAGCGTGAAGACAGCTATAAATGGTAGCAAGGTGTGGATTGAGAGAGCTAGTAGTGTGAGTGGTGCGCCAGCGAGGAGCGAGAAGGTTGCTACAATCATGCGTCCCTCTGGACGACGACGTTGCAATGCATCGGCTAACCAACCACCGAGCAGCGTTCCGACGAGACTACCACCGGCTAATACACAACCTGAAATTGTTGATGCCCTAGCAACAGAGAGATGGAATGCTCCACCCACGAAGGTCGGAATCCAGACAGAGGCACTACCAATAGTGAAGAAGCTGAAAATGAACGCACCTAGCAATATCCAGTAGGTACGAATATGGAAAAGTTGTAGCGCGACCTTCCAGAAATCTTTGCCGATACTTCCATGAGCTATCACAGAACTACTATGCGTTTCTCCATTATCAGCATCGTCCTGGCTTGTATCAGCATGATCGAAAGCCCCGCGTTGTGGTTCGGTGGCACGCCAGATGAGAAATGCGGCAATCAGTCCTGGTATACCCACGACATAGAAGGCCCAACGCCATCCCAATCTATCAGCGATAATACCTCCCAGGATAAGCCCGATAGCTGTACCAATGAGGTTGCCTATAGACCAGAATGCTAACACACGTGCGCGATGCTCTTTCGAGAAATAGTCTCCTAATAGGGAGAGCGATGCCGGGGCGTAACCAGCCTCTCCGATACCGAGGATGGCGCGTAGGCCGAGCAGTTGAAGAAAATTACTGGCAACACCTACCAGCAATGTTGCGAAACTCCAGACGGTGACACAGATGGCAACGATATTTTTACGTGACGCTCTGTCGGCCCAGACGCCGAGCGGTAGCGTCGTAATGGCGTAGATGAGCAGGAACGACGATGCGAGTAGTCCCAGTTCAGTATTGTTCAGTACAAGATCGTGTTTGATTTTAGGTAATACAGCGGATAAGACGGAGCGGTCTGCGTAATTCAATATATTGATAATTGAGAGAACCGCGAAGGCCGAACGTGCCTGTCCCCTCGTTGGTTGTACAATGTCCGCCTGACGTGGCGGAGTGGCAGTGGTCATATTACTAGCTCTTCTTTCATAACATTATTATTTGCTCATCCCTATCCATTATATAGACGATGCAGTATTGTAGCAGTTGCAGATATGGTGAGGTGTTAGCCCCTTTGATTGAATTTTTCTGTAAAAATGCGTGTAGGGACAGATTTCCCACATTCGTTTCCCATGCTAAACATAGTAATCCACAGGAGTGAACGTGAAAAACCTGTCCCTATCAAACGTGTCGCTGATTTTCCCATGTTGTGACGTGATTTATCACGGCTGTATATCAACGCGAGTAACGCGGAGGAATGTTATACAGCCGTAATAAATCACGTCACAACATGGGAAAATGACGAACAACTAGAGTGCAACAACAGTGACGCCGAAAATATCGCCGACCTGCGCGATTTCGTCGAGTGTCTCGGTAGGAATGGGGTCATCGACGGAGATGACCATGAGCGCGGTATCGGTTGCTTGTTGTGTGCTGCGTGGGCGTGGCGAGCGAACTATAGGCCCAACATCCATGTGGCGTATGTTGACCTTCGCTTTGCCCAGAAGCGTCCCAACGCGCCCGATCATGCCCGGTTGGTTTAAGTTGCGACAGAAGAGAATGTAGCCTTCCGGTACAAACTCTGTCCCATAGCGACCGACGCCCACAATTCGCGGCTCCCCGTGAATGACTGTGCCACTCAAGACTTCGATATGCTCATCACCCTTTTCGAGATGAGCATTTGCCGGGCCAGCAAGCGATGAGCGATGACCATTGTGGTGTGGAACGCGAATCGTTACCTGATTGGCAAACTCAGAAGGCGTCGTTGACTTCTGCTCCACAATCTCTAATCCCCACTGCTTTGCCAGCACCTGCGCGTTAATCATATTGACATGAGCATCCGAAATGGACTCTAATAAGCCTTTGATGAGCGCGGCTTGAAGTGGGCGTAGGTCATAACTGGCAATCTCACCACTGAAGGAGAGTTCGACTTTACTGAGCGCACCGGGCTGTAATTGCGTGTAGAGGCGACCCATTTGCTCTACAAGACGCATGTAAGGTTGCAGCACTTTGAGCGTTTCGGGGAGAATGAGCGGGGCGTTGACAGCGGCACGTGGAAAGCCTCCGTGTATCACCGAAACAATCTGCTCTGCTACGTCGAGCGCGACACCAACCTGTGCCTCCTCTGTCGAAGCTCCCAGATGGGGTGTTGCGATGACATGCTCGTTTGCAACCAGTCGTTTAAGTAGCTCGTTGTCGCGTATCGGCTCCTGGCTGAATACGTCGAGTGCGGCTCCTGCCAGTTGTCCTTCTTGCAATGCCAGTAGCAGAGGCTCTTCCTCGATGAGTCCGCCACGCGCACAGTTGATGATGCGTGCTGTTGGCTTCATCAATGCAAGTTCACGCGCTCCTATGAGGCCGCGTGTGCCATTCGGCCCACTTGTTAGCGACGTGTGCAGGGTCACGAAATCGCCTTGCTTGAGAACCTCGTCGAGCGTGGTCATCGTCACGCCTAGCTTGCTTGCATGTTCGGCGGATACAAAGGGATCGAAGGCCACAATTTGCATTTCCAGCCCCTGTGCGCGTCGAGCAACCTCTGTCCCGACCTTGCCCAGTCCGATGACGCCAAGCACTTTATTCCGCACCTCGACACCCAGGAAGCGGCTCTTTTCCCACTTCCCAGCCTTCATGCTTGCATCGGCTGCCGGAATGTGACGGGCAAGAGCCATCAACATAGCGATGGTATGTTCTGCCGCTGCGACGATGTTGCCTGTCGGGGAGTTCACGACCATGATACCCCGACGGGTTGCAGCCTCCGTGTCGATGTTATCGACGCCCACACCAGCGCGTCCGACGATCTTGAGATTCGTTGCAGCCGCAAGAACGTCACTCGTTACTCGCGTTTCACTTCTCACAACGAGTGCGCTATAGTTCCCGATGATTTCTTTGAGTTCGTCCGGTTTGAGGCCGAATCGCTCGTCTACCTGTGCCTCCGGTAGTTGTGTTCGCAACAGGTCGATACCCTCTTGCGCTACCCGATCAGTGACGAGTATTTTAATAGTATCTGTTGTCGTATGTGCCTCTGCTACTGTTTGTGTCATACTTCCTCCTCGACCCACCGCAGGCTACTGCTGGTTTTTGAACTCGCCTAAACGCAGTTCCAGCGTATCCATCGTCTCTACAAGGTCTTGTTGCGTGAAGAAGCCAAGATGCCCGATGCGGAATATTTTTCCGGTCAAGTGGTCTTGCCCTCCTCCCAGCACGATATGATCCTGCTTATTGAGCCGCTTGCGTAGTGCATCGGCATCAACACCCTGTGGGGGTACAAGCGCGGTGACAGTATTCGATGCATAGTGAGGGTCTGCGAACAGGGTAAGACCCATGCTCTTTGCACGTTCACGTACATAGTCACCAGCTTGAGCATGACGCTCGAAAATGTTCTCGCGTCCTTCGGCAAGCATCATCTCAAGCGCGACATCAAGCGCATAGAAGAGCGAGACAGGTGGAGTTGTAGGATGCTGCCATGCGTCAAGTTTCTTGAGAGCCATGCCCCAGTCGAAGTAAAAACGTGGCAGTTTTGCTTTCTTGCTCGCCTCTATAGCACGTGGGCTGGCAGCAATCATCATGATGCCGGGTGGTGTCATCCAACCCTTCTGGGAACCTGTGAAAACCACATCAAGTCCCCATGCATCCATCTCTACAGGAATGCTGCCAAGTGAACTGACTGCATCGACTGCGATAAGCGCATCGGGCTGGACGGTGTGGACAACCTGAGCCAGTGCCTGTACGTCATTGGTAACGCCTGTCGAAGTTTCGTTATGTGTCATAAGAACGCCACGAACTGGGCCAAGCTCTTTCAGACGTGTCTCAACAACGTCTGGATCGGCGGCCTGTCCCCATGGAAACTCAATACGTGTCACGTTGAGGCCGTAGGTTTCAGCAATCTTCGCAAGACGATTGCCGAAATTGCCAATGATGATGACAGCTACTGCATCGCCGGGCGAGAAGAGGTTGACGATAGCACTTTCCTGACCGCCTGTGCCAGATGCTGGAAAGGTCATGACGGGCGAGGTTGTCTGGAAAAAATATTGCAGACGCAACGTCACACGTTTGAGGATGGCAGCAAATTCTGGGCCTCTATGGTTAATCATCGGGCTGGCCTGAATTGCCTGTACCTCTGGTGGAATGGGTGTAGGGCCAGGAATACGAAGGTTTTGTTGCGGAATGGGGGCGCGTGCTTCCACTTCTGGAACAGGAATCGTCTTTCGTTCTTGAATTGTCATACTTTATCGCTCCATGTATAACGGCTTGTGACGGCGAATAGCACGTAGTGTTGCCGTGTGTTATCGACACGTACCTGTGCCGAATCAGTGGTGCAGCGTTGCAATAAGGCGCGGCGGATAACGCCGATGTTACCCGCCGCGTCATTATCTATAGACTCTTCTTTCAGAGTATCGCAAAAAAGGATGAATGTCAAACTGCTACGAGTTGAAAAGTCGTCGATGGGAGCGCACGGGCAGGCACAAGGCACAGCCCCTACTATACACGAGAGGCTCACGGCGGTTGAGGGACGAGTCATGTATAGTAGGGGCTGTGCCTTGTGCCTGCCCGTGCGTCTTTTCTATTGACATTGACAACAAGGCCACTCCATGCTATTCTATACAGGCCGTAGTTCGAGATTTTGACGAACCGTTGTATTGTGTTTCGCTCGAACATGGTGAATAGAAGACCCCAGAAGTGGGGAAGAGGTGAGAAAAAAGAAGCATGGCTGTCAAAATTCGCTTGAAACGCACTGGTAAGAAAAAGGCTCCAAGCTATCGCGTCGTGGTTGCTGATGCAAGCTCCCCACGTGATGGTCGTATTATTGAGAATATCGGTTGGTACAATCCCCGTACTGAGCCTGCCACAATTCATATTGATGGAGAGAAGGCTCTAAAATGGATTAGCAACGGCGCGAAGCCAACTGACTCGGTTGCATCATTGCTCCGTCGCGCTGGTATCACTGCACAGCAGACATCCCAGACCTCTGCACCTGAGCAGCATCCATTTGTTCCTGCACCTGCACCAACTCAGGCGTAGTCGTTCCTTGACTAGCTCCGATGTAGGTCTGATACATGAGGCATCTGGTCTAATAAATTAGACTACTACATAAGGTGTGCGGCTAAGGCATGTGGGTCTAATAAATTAGACCACTACATATGTTAAATGGCATATGTTAAAAGACAAGGTACATCTGAAAATGCGTAAACTGGTCGAGTATATTGCTCAATCGCTGGTAGATAACCCGTCAGCAGTGCAGGTGCGCGAGGTACGCAATGATCGTAATGCGCTTGTGCTGGAACTGCATGTAGATGCCGACGATTTCGGCAAGGTCATTGGGCGACAGGGGCGCGTCGCAAAGGCGATGCGTGCGCTTTTGCGTGCAGGTGGTGCGCGTGAAGGTCGCCATACCTCGTTAGAGATTTTATAGCACCTACGCAAGTAATGTAGCTCAAAACCACACATATATGGGCGGTAGGAGCAGAAAAAAGACTATTGCTGCGATGTGTGAAAAGAGAAGGCAGTAGGCTAATGCAACACAAGACAGAATGGGCTACTATCGGTAAAATAGTGGCCCCTTTTGGTATTCACGGCGAACTGAAAGTGTTCTCGTTAAGCGATGTTCCTGATCGGTTCGCATCATTGAAAGCTGTGTACGTGCTTCGCCCGGAGCCTGTACGTTATGTCATCAAAAACGTGCGGCCTTTCAAGGGTGACTTTGTGTTGCTCAAATTCGCAGGTATCAATGACGCAAATACTGCCGATACACTGCGAAATACTGAGGTTGTTATTCCAGTAGACCAGTTGGCAACGCTTCCCCCGGACTCCTACTATCAGCATGATATTCTCGGTTTGCAGGTCTATACGCTGGAAAATCGTCTTATTGGATATTCTGGTGACGGGTAGTAACGATGTCTATGTTGTCAAAGGACCAGAGGGACAGCAGTTTTTGATACCTGCTATCAAAACGGTGGTAAAACAGGTTGACCTCATCCGCCGAATGATGTATATTGAACCTATGAGAGGTTTATTGGATGACGATGCGGTACTCGACGAACAAGAAAGCTCGCCGAAATCTTCCGCGTCTGATGAAACTTTCGATGTGCCGGAAGAGGAGGTGTGAGCGTAAGTTTTGTTGAGGTAACTTTCTCTGTTTACAGGTAAGGAACATAACGAAACCGCGACGAACTTGTACACGTGATGAAAGTAGACACACGGTGATTGGTTTACGATGCCGTAAACGTGTTCTAAGAACGTCGTCCTAGTATT
>DAIQNC010000188.1:293-1001 GCA_036788655.1 Ktedonobacteraceae bacterium | reverse complement strand
AACGAAACCACGACGTATTCGTACACGTGATGTAAGTAGGCACGCTGTGATTGGTTTACGGTGCTGTAAGCGTGTTACTAAGAGCGTCGTTACAGTATTTCGTTCGTAGGGAGGTGTCTCATGTCTGGTCGTACTCTCACCCTCGCCGACCTGTGCTGTGCTATAGCTGAGGGGCATATAACAGCCGCTGTTGAAGGCTCTGTTTACCAGGTGAATGCATTTGAACTGCGCCGCTACCTCAATAAACGCCGCCCACTTCCTTCGCTGACTTCTCCTGCTGCTGATTCCTCACCCACGTCTATTGATGACCCACTATCCAATGCTGAACCGAGTACGAGTAGTTGGTCGTCGTCTGTGCAAACGTCTGTCGCGTGATTTCATAGGCCGTTCAGGGCCGTTTTTTATTGTCATTTTTTCCAGAAAAACGGCCTATGCAGCACATGTAACGTACAAAAAGGTTGCCTTCATTGCAAACAAGGACTATAATAGGGGCAACAGTTATTATTTTTGCAATGGAAGGTATATTGTATGGAGCCACTCAATTCTGATCTTGATTATGTTGTACGTGAGCGTCGCTCATCGAACCGTAGCGCACGTTTCAACTGGTTACTTATTTTCCCCGCACTTGGCGTTCTCTGGCTACTTTACCTGTTAGGAGCAGCACTATTCCAGTGGCCTGTCTCCGACGTAGTGAGTCCTGTGATGGTA
>DAIQNC010000188.1:0-273 GCA_036788655.1 Ktedonobacteraceae bacterium | reverse complement strand
CGTTAGCACCGGGCGTGGGTCAGGGAACACATGAGGAGTAAGTTAATAACTCTATAACCATAAACAAGGGACACATCTGTACAAGGTATGCCCCTTGTTGTTCCGTCTTTGTAAATTTCCTGGAGAACTGTCTGCACGAATCGTTCTTATGTGCGCTACGTTCATTTGCCGACACGAATGGCAATCAAGAAAAGTATCACTGTTTGTTCTTTTCCCCTTTAGCGAAATTTTTCTCCCACACTTCTCTGCTACCAAACTCCGAACCGCACTCTG
>DAIQNC010000187.1:3721-7510 GCA_036788655.1 Ktedonobacteraceae bacterium | reverse complement strand
CTTGTTACGCTCATAGCTAATCATTACCTCGCTGCGTAAATCTTCCCAGATTTGCTGATACAGTTGGACAAAGCGCGGCTCAAAACGGATGTCCGCAACGTTGCGTGGTCGTGGCAAGTCAATCGTATAGATGCCCTTGACGGTTCCCGGCCCACTTGTGATGACACATACGCGGTCAGCCAGCGAAATCGCCTCTTCCAGGTCATGTGTGACAAAGACGACGGAAGCCGAAGACGAAGACCACAGGTTGAGCAGTTCATCTTCCATCAGTGTGCGCGTCTGCACATCGAGTGCGCTGAATGGTTCGTCCATCAACAGGATGTGTGGCTCATTGATAAATGTTTGCGCCAGTGCGACGCGCTTTCGCATTCCACCGGAGAGTTGATGTGGATAGTGATTCTCGAAACCTGTGAGGCCGACACGCGCAATCCAGTCACGTGCGCGTTCGTTCGCTTCCCTCTTCGGGACGCCGCGAAAAATCGGGCCAGTGACGACATTGTTGAGAACGCTCTTCCAGGGAAACACGGCGTCGGCCTGAAAGACGTAGCCAATACGCGGGTCTATGCCCTGTACGGGCTTTCCCATGACGAATGCCTCACCTGCGCTCGGACGTTCCAGACCCGAAATCAGGCCAAGCGTCGTCGATTTGCCGCATCCAGTCGGACCGACAATCGCACAGAACTCGCCCGGTGCAACGCTCAGGCTCAGGTCGCGTATGGCGGTGTAGGCCGCACCCGTGGGAGTCCGAAATCGCTTGGTGACATTCCGTAACTCAATGGCGGATGTCGTCTGGTTTGAAATACTCTTGTCTATAGTTGATGAATCTTGCATATGTTCAGCGGCGATAACCGAACCCCTTTCTGTATACATGTCCCGAACCCCTTTACAATGTCTATGAAGACGAGCCAGACCTGCTTCCCTTATCAAAAAGGATAACTACCTTGTTTCTTTTTGCCTATGTTCAAAGTGTAACCGAAAGCCATAAACGGCGCATAAACGTTTATGTCAATTCGTAAACAATGTATAAATGTTTGCTACGTTGTGTGTTCCCTGCTGAATCCCCTCTTGACGAGCCATGATATACTACTGGTGTGTTGCCGGTGTAGCTCAGTGGTAGAGCTTCCGACTTGTAATCGGAAGGTCAAGGGTTCAAGTCCCTTCACCGGCTTTTTTTTATTCCCTCGGTATCTTTATTGTTCATGCAACCAATATTACCGCGCAAGTTTTCATCCTATCCTCCGTATTTATAAGGGTAGCGCGACAATGCCAATTTTATTTAACTCAAGGGTTGGCACGTCCAGCCCATTTTTGTCATATAATGCATGTAGCGTTACATCCATTTGCTCGTTCAAAAAAAATTGTGATAGAAGAATAATGATTATGCAACAGTTTCAAGACGCTTCGTCCAGTCCATCCCAGTCGTCCCGGTCGTCGCAACCATCGCAGTTCGGTCAGGTGAGCCAGGAGAGTCCGTCGGTGGACAGGTCGCAGTTAGCACATCAGGCGTCGCTCAGTGTGCAGGAAGCGGCACGGGCGGCGGAACGTGCGCGTCTGCGCCAGGGGATTATGCATGTGCGAATCCGCCACTTTTTCTGTACGTTAGAGGAGACGTTCGATGAGTCGCTACGGGGTATGCCGTTCGTGGTGGGAACGGGAACGGGCCGCCCGAATGAGCCGGGGCGCGTTATCGACGCCTCACCAGCCGCCATGCGTCTAGGTATCACATCTGGTATGCCACTGCGACGTGCGCATCGTATCGCGCAGCATGTGCGTTTTCTGCCCGCCTCCTATGACCGCTATCAACCCATCTTGCAACAACTCAAGGAACGCTACCGCGCCTATTCACGTATTGTCGAGTCTATTCCTATCGCGGATGGTTTCATCGACCTGCGTGGATGCGAGATACCATTCGAGTCGCCTGTATCGCTTGCCGAGCGTTTGTGTGCCGAAATTGCCGACATCGACAATATTGGTTTGACCGCGCTTATCGGCGTGGCGAATGGCAAGGCCATTGCCGAACTCGCTGCTCTCATGAGCCGTAAAGATGGGCGACAGGGGGTACTCTACATTCCACCGGGGCGTGAAGCGTCGTTTGTGCAGACCTTACCGCTTTCGATGCTGCTCCAGATGCGAACGGCAGGTACAGGCCAACCTGCCTCGTTGCCAGACCTCGGTGAAGCCAACAATGGGAATACACGACCCCCACAGATTGAGGGACGTAGCGAGCAAACCGATTCTGTCGCAGTTGCTGACCTTGTGACGCATCTACGCGACTTCGGTATTACCAGTTTCGCACAGGTGGCGGCTCTGAGCGAAGAGGGCGTGACACGGCGACTTGGACGTTTAGGTGTGTGGGTGTATCAGCTTGCGAACGGGCAGGATACAAGCCTTGTTATGCCGGATGCACCACCTCTGAGCCAGAACGCACGTGTACGCTTCCATCATGCTGCTGATGCCGACGAGACCTGCGCCGCTATCAGCAAACTTGCCTACTACCTCGGTGAGCGTCTGCAAGAGCAGAGGCTTCGTGGCAAGAGTGTGACGCTTATTCTGTGGCCCAATCAGGTTAGTCGTTATCAGACGCGCAAACTGATGATGGGCGAAGAGGGTGAAGAGGCCGTGACCACCGCTGAGGAGACGGTTGGCGGTCAGGTGATGTTGCAACAATATAGCGACGATTCCGCGCTGCTCGCCCGTCAGGGACTGATGCTTTTCGCACACTATCATCGACCCCCGACGCGCTACCTGCAAGTACAACTTCGCATTGGCGACATCATCACCGCGACTGCGGCCTATTATCCGCCGCCCGCCCGCTCACGGAGTAGACCAACAAAAAAATTGGGAAGCTAAATCTTTTCCTTCAGCTTTTTCAATTCCTCTAGCTCCTGTTGACCACGAGCTTCAAGGCGTGAACGCCATTGATGTTTGTACTTGTTCATGGTATCGACCACTGTTTCTGCTATTGCGAGGTTGCGATACCATTTGTGGTCGGCTGGCACGATATACCAGGGGGCATCGTCGGTGCTACATTTGCTCAAGACATCCGCGTATGCATCCTGGTATCTGTCCCAGTAATCGCGCTCTTTCCAGTCGCTGGCAGAGAGCTTCCATGCCTTATCTTTGTCATCCTCACGTGCCAGCAAACGCTGTTTCTGCTCTTCTTTGCTAATATGCAGAAAAAACTTGAGGATGATGGTATCGTTGTTTGCAAGCAACTGCTCGAAATGATTTATCTCTTTGTAGCGGCGACTCCAGACCTCTTCTGGCACGAGATTGTGGACGCGCACAACCAGCACGTCTTCATACTGTGAACGGTTGAAGATACCCATATCGCCCAGACCGGGTGCAGCTTTGTGGATGCGCCACAGGAAGTCATGGCGCAACTCCTCTGGCGTTGGCTCCTTGAACGAGTAGACCTTGCATCCCTGCGGATTGGCTTGCGAGAACACGTGGCGAATGGTTCCATCTTTGCCGCTCGTATCCATGCCTTGTAGCACAACCAAGATCGCGTGTTGCTGTGCCGCCGCGAGCAATTCCTGCAACTCGCTCAATTCGTGACCCAGTTGCTCGAATTTTTTCTCTGCATCGCCGTGTTTGATGCTTGTATCTTTGCCCTCTGTATTATAATCCTTGAGGTTTACTGCGGTTCCTTCGTCAATCTTCCAGACAAGCGACATCGCGTACCATCCTTTCATGTGCCACTGACAGGCAAGCAAAACAGTGTTGTATATATTTGTACTACGATGGTGTATGGTGATACGACGCAACAATGTTTCGTAAAAATATGAT
>DAIQNC010000187.1:0-3664 GCA_036788655.1 Ktedonobacteraceae bacterium | reverse complement strand
ATCACGTCCATTGTGACCTATATTGGTCGGGATAAGCGGACGTGATCAATCTGTCCCTACACGGTTATCTCGTTAGTCGATAATGCTGTGATGCCACGACATTACGAGGAGCATTACCCCTAGTAGTTGAAGAGGTATGCGACCCAGGTTCCCTGTGCGCCGTTGGCTGTGACGGTGAAGGGGCCAGCGAAGCCCTTGTCGTTGCCGTTAGCAGGGTTGCTGACGCTCTTGCCGTAGCCAATGATTGCGCCATCGCCGAAGTTGACGCGGATAGCGTATTTGCTGTCCTTCAACAGTTTGGCGGAGACGGGAAGAACTGCGCCATTGGCCTGATTGAAAGTTCCGGTCAATGTCGTGCTATCGAGGACAATCGCGCCGGAGAGTGTGGTGTTGCCCACTGTGCCAACGAAGGCGAGTGACAGCACATCGTCGGGGTCAGCAACAGGAAGTGCGCTCCAGATGCCATTTGCAGCAACTGAGCCATTCGCATTCAGAACTTTGAATGTGCCAACGAACTCACCGGACGCATTGGGTGAGCCGACACCCTTGATGATGGGAGTGCCGCTTGCATTGTAGAAGGTGATGTTGAATGCGCCACTGCTCTTCAATTCGCCACTCACAGAAATCTGTGTGCCGTCGGCTTCGTGGAAATTGCCATTGAAGTAGCCATTGCTACGAATGTTCAGGTTCAACCCACCAGTGAGGATAACCGATGTGCCAGGGACAGTGCCAGTGAAAGCGAGATCGACGGTTTTCGTGCTTGCTGCTGTAGCAGTGTTCGATGAAGCTGCGAATGTGACTGCGGGCAGCATGAACAGTGCCGAGAGAGCCATTGCAAGAACGACAAAGATGCGAGTCTTGATAGACATGGGATAATATTCCCCCTGTTCCTGTAAATAATCAACGATCAAACATAGATTTCACCGGGCCTGCTATGGCAACGCCTCTTAGCCGTTGCATAACACGCGCCCTCAGAAGTAACCACAACTACAACATTGAAATGAGTAAAGACATACTGAAGACTACACAACATGTTGTAGAGTTGTAGTTGTGCCTTTTGTATAGTCACGCAATAGAGACGACAGAAACTATGAAAAGACGGTACAAATATGTAACCCTTGTAGAAAAATTCATTTGCGATGGGACAAAAGGTGTAATAAATGAGACCCGTACACAGTGATAGCAATCACCGTCTCGTCGTTATGAACCACCGTGTACGGGTCTCATTTATTACAACCTGCTTGAAACGATGGCATCTTCTCTCGCGTTATAGTAGTGTAATAGTAATGCTTTATTCTGTTTCAGAGAGCTATTTCTTGTTTCAAGTGGTGGCAGGGTTTATTTTTATATGTTTAATGTGCCTCTGATATTTGCAGGAGTTGGCTATGTCCGATTTTACCCCTGATACTGATGAACTCGTCTCTGATACAACGCCTATGATACCTGCTTCCGATGAACATTCCAGCGAATATAGCGATGTACAGGAAACGCCACAAACGATAACCAATGCGAATGATATCTTACATGCTATAGACAATCACGCGGATATCCCAGACCGTGAAGCTGCACGAGAGCCTGTTACATCCCCTGGAACGGTGGAACACGAGGATAATGAAGAGGATGAAGGGGATGAAGAAAATAAAGAGGGTGAGAAGCCGCATGAAGCGCAGGAACTACAGACGGAACTAGCATTGCCGATAACTCCACTTCCTTCTATAGAGCCTGTTGCGCCTGAGAAATCACGCCAAAAACGTAAGCCTCTTGCCCTTGCACTCCTCATTGTTTTGCTTGTCGGTGTGCTAACGCCGCTCGTTGCAGGAGCTATCTATGGTATAGAGGGCTACTCAACCTATAGACTTCTGAAAAATGATGCCACTAACGGTGTGCAACACTTGCTAAACATCAAAAATCTTTTGAGTAGTAAGAGTAACACAAAGTCGTCGTCTTCGACGGCAACAACGAGTGTTACCGCAAAGTTGATGAATGCGAGGACGCTAGCAGATATACGGAGCGAATTGAGTGCAGCACATGAAGACTTTACGCAGGTCAATTCGCTTATTGACCATAGCTCAATTATTCATATGGTGACGCAATATTCGGGGAAGTATCGTGTTGAGGTGCAATCGGCACGGGCGGCGAGTCAGATAGGGGTCGATGTGACCGATATGGGGCAAATTCTGCTCTCGACGGCGCAGGTCTTACTCCCGAAATTGCAAGGCCCATTGCTCGATACATCGAATAAGCCCCTTGTCACATCGTCTGACCTCACATTAATTGGAAACACGATAGATGAGATGTTGCCCTACATCAATGATATTGAGCAACAATCGCATCATATGTCGCTCGATTCGTTGCCATTAAGTGTGCATGAACGTGAGCAGTTGAGTCAGTATCTCCCGTTAGTGCCACAGTTACAGGCGGCACTGATACAGGGAAAAAGCTTGATGAGTGCAGTAGGCTGGATGCTGGGTGTCAATTCACCGCGAACCTTCCTTGTGCAGACGATGGATCGTGCCGAGCTACGTGCTACGGGCGGTTTTACAGGACAATATGGTGAACTGCACGTTTCGGGAGGACGAGTCGCGCCGTTTTCGCTGCGTGATATCTCGCTCATTGAGTATGCCAACAACAGTCCGACGACGAATAATCTACCACCGTTGACCTATCGTTCGTGGTGGCCCTTCGCCAACTGGGGGCTACGTGACTCGAACCTGTCCGCCGATTTCCCAACCTCGGCACAAATCTCCATTCAGCAGTACAAGCAGGAGACGCATACGCAGGTCGATGGCGTCATTCTCTTCACGCCCTTTTTGATTGAGCAGGTATTGCAGGTGACGGGGCCAATCTACATTCCACTCTACAAGGAGACCATTACGGCCCAGAATATGGAGTCTCGTCTACACTACTATCAGTTGGATAATGCAGGTATCAAAAAGCAGATAGAGCTTCAAGGAAAAGATACCTCGACTTCGCAACGCAAAGCCTTTACCTCGCTGGTCGCGCATACCCTGATGGATACGCTACGCCATGCCTCTGTTACAACACTGCTTGCTCTGGGACGCCAGATGGTACACGCCTTGCAGACGAAAGACCTGCAAGTGTACTTCGCCAATTCACAGCTTGAAGCTTTGCTCGTCAAGTACAACGATGCAGCGCAAATAAACACCTCGATGGCACATGACGGCCTCTATGTTGTGCAGACAAATGTGAGTGCGAGCAAGGCATCACAATATGTGCGAACGGTGCTACACGACACGGTGACGCTCAATAGCAACGGTGGAGCAACGCACGTCATGCAGATACGCCTCGAATACAACGAACTTGGCTTCGTCTATGGCTACGATACCTACCGCGACTATGTGCGTGTCTACGTGCCACCGACGAGCAAACTGCTGTGGGGCAATGGCTTCGATACAGGTCAACCTCTGTGTGGAGGCTATTATAGCACCTGTCCGCAGCAGAATGTCTACAAAGGGAGAGAACTTGTGTGTCCCTCTGGTCTTTATGAACCCGGTGCTGCTGCTCCTTCGCCCATCGACCCCAATGGTGCGAACTATCTACCGCTAGACAAGCTCGGTGGCCCAACCAATACGAGCAGCGATACGCCCGGACGTGCCATGTTCGCTGGTTACGCTGTTATCCCCAAAAACTGCACCTTGACGCT
>DAIQNC010000186.1:0-7511 GCA_036788655.1 Ktedonobacteraceae bacterium | reverse complement strand
GAAGCGTGGCCTTCCTCCTCCCGGCCTCTCTGCTGCTACGGCTGTGAAGCCGGGGCGATATGTAAGCGATGTAGATGTATTGCCAAACTTGCCACCAGAGTTTTGTTCCTTTATTGATGCAACGGCGCAGAGCGTGACCAATGCTATGAATGTATCCTATTTAAACCCTGCAACGCATCAGCCAGCAATGAGTTTGATAGGCTACAATCTCAGTACGCCATATCCGTTCAGCATCAGTGGTAACTCATTGATGCTCACGACCTACTGGCGTGTGGTTGAACCGATGCAGACGCCGCTACAGGTACTCACGTTTATGACGGATGCACAGGGAAAAGAATATTCTGGCACGAATGACTTTCCTGCGATGCGATGGTGTCAAACGCAGACGTTACAGCCAGGAGCTATTGTACAGTTTACGAGTAGACTGTATAATGTGCAGGCGAGTCATCTTCCAATTGGGCTAGCCCATGTGTTTGTTGCACTTGTACCTCTGTTGGAGCAATCTGGTAAAATGATGAGTAAAGATATTCGTCTTCCTGTTCAGGTTGTAAGTGCGCCTACAACGGTTGGAATAGGAAATAATGCTGTGTGGGTGACAACACTTCGTGCGGTAAGGTAATATCCTTGTGAGAGATATCCGATATGGAGAGTATCTTGCTGTAGAGTAGATAGAATGTGCATGTTTTTGTAGCGCAGTGAAACGAAAGAGGATGTAGTGATGGGTATTTATCTGGGTCAACTTCCCCCTGCGGAAATGGCGCGTTTGAAGGCGGAACTGGCGGAAACAATTATCAGCAATTTTTGTTATCCGCGTTTCTTCGACCACCGCACGAACTCATTGCGAATGAGACCCGTAGACCGCACCAAGCGTCAAGAAGTATGGCTCTATCTGAGTTCTGTTGATTTCACTGCATGGAATCGGGTCGATGTGATGTCCCCGGACTTGCAACGATATGTCGAGCGGCTATTTATCCAGTTTGTGCAACGGAATCGCAATTTTTTTGGTCAGCAAGGGCGTAAGCGTATGCCCGATGTACGAACGCTTATTTCCACCTCCTCTGCAAGTGTTGTTCAAGGGTTACGAAACCACGTTTCAGGTCAACGCAAGGAACAGCAGCCAGCCTTTGGGAGTCCACGTCCTGTGATTTCATGGTCTACTGTTGGCGGAGGGAGTCGTGTAGAATTATCCTGGGAACAAGTCTCAACGATGACACTGCTATTGCAACAACAGCTTCAAGACATTCGTGGCGAGTCGAAACCTGCATCGGCACAAGATATACGTCCCTCACGGTCATCAGATGCTGATGTACTTCCCACGAAGCGAAATGGTCGGGGTACAACGGTTCCTTCTGAGCAGCGAGTGCCGAAAGTGGGTACGAGCCAGGGGATAGATCGTTCTAATCCTTCACAGGTAGGCCAGCCAAATAGAGGAACAGCACCTTCACAGCCTCAACCTGTACATCCTCATGTTGCTCCAATAGCACCTGCCTCTCCTGTTTCTCCTCTCTCTCCTGCTGCTACTGTTGCTAGCCCAACAGCACCAAATGGTATCGTAAAGAAACAGGATGCTGTGATTCAGGCTGCGACGTTCTCAACCGCAACAAACGATAAGTTGTCGCTTGCTACTCAAAATACGCAAACAACGCCAACTGCTCCTTCTCCATCTGTTGTTATGGACGTAAGAACTCAAGTTGCGCCTAAACAGGGAAACGGAGTAATACCGCCGCCAACGCCAACTACTCCGCCAGCAGTGGCTATTCCATCTGTTTCGTCACAGACACCGCAGACACCACAGGCAACTCTGCTATCTTCACCTGTTTCACCGCAAGCGACTATTGCGAACACGCCTACTCAGTCTATGCCTCCAGTACAGGTACAAACTCCTCAATCTGTACAGGCACGTATCATTGCTCAACCAGTGCAGGTCGCGCCATCGTCCCCGTCATCTCCACCTGCTCCCTCTGTCTCTCCCGTATCTCCTGTCTCACTAACGGATGCAATGGTTGAGCCACGTGAGGGACGCGATATGCAGATGATGTTGGTTGGAGATGAAGATATCGTTATCTTTGAGCAACTTCGTCATCAGATGATTCTCTGGTTGCGTGTCGAGGCGGTTCATGCAGGCGTGGAGATGACAGGGCAGGGACCAGCACAGTTACTCGATCAGTTGCGTCGTCAGGAACGCTTCGATGAGACACGGTTGCAGGTTGTTTCGACATTGTTAAACCTTGCAAATCAGGTTATCAAAAATAAGCGAGTGAGTGTACTCGATTACAAACAGGCGTTAATGTTTCACTTAATGCACACAAGACGCTAACCGGTTACGTTTATTACATATAATAAGCTCATAGGCACAACATCTCATCTGGATTACTACTGGACGAGATGTTGTAGTGTTTTTATGAGTGGAAAAGGCATATAAGTCATTGGATAACTGCTGGATATAGTAAATGTGTAAATTTTATTAAGTTTTTGACGCGAAAATCGGGAATGAGTATATGACGAAAGGTAGAGATAATGCTGCTGAAAGCATGAAAGATGTATTTGCTCTGATACGTTCTCGTCGTCAAAGTGGCGTATTGAGCGTGGAGCGTTTCGAGAATGGCGTATTCGAGGAAGGTGAAATACACTTTCAAGCAGGAAAACCTGTGCAAGGCTTTTCAGGTAAATTGACAGGAGATGCAGCAATGAAGCATCTTCTGAGTTGGCGTCGTGTCTATTTCGCCTTTGCAGTGACGCCTTCTTCGTCTCCTCCTTCTAATCCTAAAGATACGTCCCCTCCTTCTCAGCTGTCTGCAACTCACTTTGGAAGCTACACACAGACGCATTCAGACCCACTTCAATCACCTATCACTGGTCCGTTGAAGAGAGATACTGAAAAGTCATTGCCTTTCTCTGAAAGGACAACAGGACCATTGGCACGTCAGAATGCTTATGATCCAGCAACCCTCGTCCCTCATAAAGTGTCGATGCAACAAGACGTGATGTCACTCTCGCTGACTCGTCCACAACGTTCGGTCTATTTGCTTATTGATGGACACAGAAGTGTTTCCGATATTGCACGGTTTACCGGAAAAGGTATACCGGAGGTCATGCAAATCATCCTTGATTTACGCGCACGCAACCTCGTGAACATGTAGATGCAGCAGGTTCACAAGGTTGCCAATTGCTCTCAGGCTTTCATAGATGCCGTAGATGTAATTTCCGGTAGCAAGTTTTGTAGCTGCTCAAGCCAGTTCTGGCCCAGTAAACGACGTGGAATACGTATAACTCCCTGTTGTACACGCGCATCATTATGGAATCGACGATACAGGACAATACGATTTGGTACAATCGTTCTCCGCACGGTCAGAATGAACTCGTTATCTTTGAGTGCGATAGACTCGTACCCTAACTGAGCCGCCTCCACTTTGAGCCGCACCAGTGTAAGCAAGTTCTGTACCTGCGGTGGGGGCGCACCAAAGCGGTCGCTCATCTCAGCCGCCATCGTCTCGACCTGTTCAGGCGTGTTCAGGTGAGCCAGGCGTTGATAGAAGTTCACTTTGAGTGTGCGATCACCGATATAGTCATCGGGCAGGTAGGCATCGAGCGGTAAATCGACGGTGGTAGTGATGGTCGCAAGCTCGCTCTGTTTCCCTTGCATCTCTTGTATCGACTCTGCAAGCAGTTTACAGTAGAGGTCGAAGCCAACCGAATTCATGGAACCCGATTGTTCTGCTCCAAGCAAGTTACCTGCCCCCCTAATTTCCAGGTCTTTCATAGCGATACGGAACCCTGCACCGAGTTCTGTTGCCTCAAAGATAGCACGGAGCCGTTTCTCTTGTACCTGTGTCAAGCGAGCATCCTTGTTATAAAAAAAGTAAGCATAGGCTTGTTGCGTTGCTCGTCCTACACGTCCTCGCAATTGATACAATTGTGACAATCCGAAGAATGCAGCATTGTTGACGATAATGGTATTGGCATTGGGGATATCCAGGCCGTTTTCGATAATGGTCGTGGCGACAAGCACATCATATTCACCGTTCGAGAAGTCGATCATGACACGCTCTAACTGATCTTCGCCCATCTGTCCGTGTCCAACAACGATACGTGCCTCTGGAACAAGTCGCTGTAGCTTTTGTGCGATGACCTGAATGCCCTGCACACGATTGTGTACGAAGAACACCTGACCACCACGATCAATCTCTCGCAGAATAGCCTCACGTATCAGGTCATTATCGTACTCACGAATAATGGTGCGAATCGGCAAACGTTCTTGTGGCGGCGTCTCGATAACGCTCATATCGCGCAGATTAACGAGGGCCATATGCATTGTGCGTGGAATAGGAGTCGCCGTCATCGTTAATACATCTATCTCGCTGCGAAGCTGTTTGAGTCGCTCCTTATGCAGTACCCCGAAGCGTTGCTCTTCGTCTACAATCAGCAGGCCGAGATTGAAGAAGACGACATCTTTTTGCAGCAGGCGATGTGTACCAATGATGACATCGACTTTGCCGAACGCAAGGTCTTCAAGTACCTGTTTCTGTTCCTTCTCTGAGCGGAAACGACTGAGTAACTCGACGCGCACGGGATAAGCTTTCAGGCGTTCTCGGAAGGTATTGTAGTGTTGCAGCGCGAGAATAGTCGTTGGCACGAGAATAGCAACCTGCCGCTGGTCTAGCACTGCTTTGAAGGCAGCTCGTAGTGCAACCTCCGTCTTGCCATCCCCTACATCCCCACACACGAGCCGATCCATCGGGCGCGGACGCTCCATATCCTCCTTGACCTCTTCGATGACTCGCGCCTGATCTGGCGTCTCCTCATAGGCAAAGGCGTCTTCCAGTTCCTGCAACCAGGGTTGCTCTGAGTCCGGTGGAAAGGCGTGGCCTGGAGCAGCTTCACGCGCACTGTAGAGGCGAAGCAGGTCACGTGCGATATCCTGCACATTCTCTTTGACCTTTGCCTTTGCGCGTGTCCATTCAGTTGTTCCCAGTTTACTGAGCGCAGGAACGGCATCACCCATGCCGATGTAGCGCGTTACCCGGTCTAACTGATCGGTAGGAATGTACAACCTGTCGGTTCCAGCATAATGAATGAGCAGGTATTCGCGCTCAACTCCTGTCATATTGAGTTTGACGAGACCCTCAAAGCGACCAATGCCGTGTTCCTGGTGAACAACATAGTCGCCGGGATTGACCTCGGCAAGAAATGAGGCAGGTGTAACGGGTTTGCGACGTTGTGTGCCGCGCCGCTTCGACCATCCGAAGATTTCGGTATCGGTGTAGATATGAAGACCGAGCGAATGTGATTCCCAACCCTCAACAAGTTGACCTTGAATCAGTGTGAGCGTACCAGCATCTGGCGTCTGTACAATGTTACTACCGGGACTGGCATCAATGGTATTGTATCCGAGAATGCTTTCGTCGCTCAATACCTCCGCCATACGTCGCGCCTGAGCGGTGACAATAATAACGCGCTCACGGCTATCCAGTATCTTGCGGCAATCCTGCACGAAGGCACGTAAACGACCTCCATAGGAGTTGGCACTGCTGAAGGTGGGCATCAAATGTTCTGTGCCGCCATGCTGTCGAGCGTCGAAATCACCTTCTGAAGCTGAGAGCGCGTCAGCAAATTGTAGCTGACCGCGTTGTTGAATCTGGGCTTCTAGCTGATTCCAGGATACATATGGCTCCCTCAAATGGTATGGATTGTCGTGTTCGCGCTCCGTCTGCTCACGCATCTCCTGAGCTTGTTGATCAAGTTCGACGATGTGCCTCTGTGTATTCGCAATATTGTTGAAGATGAGCAGTCCATTACGTGGCAAGTAGTCAAGGATAGTCGCTCGTGGGTGCAGGTAGGGCAGGTAGAAAGCAATGTCGTCGAAGGAGCGACGGTGGCGCAGGTCTTCCAGGTTGCTCTTCCAACATTCCTCAGCCTCTCGATGCAGCATACTACTATCAAGTTGCTCTAACTCTTTCGCGGCCTCTGGCCCTCGTGTCGGGAGTGCCTCACGTGCTGGCCCGATGGTACTGGACGAGATGGGATTGAGCGAACGTTGTGTTTCCTGATCGAAGGTACGAATCGACTCCACCTCATCGCCGAAGAACTCAATACGAATAGGGCGTGGCAAGGTGGGTGGGAAGAGATCGACAATGCCACCACGATGACTGAACTGTCCCGGCTCCTCGACCTCCGCAACAGGAGTGTAACCAAGATTGTAGAGGTGTTCAAGCATCATCGACAGGTCTACTTCCTGCGATGGCTGAATGGTGAACAGCGAACTGGCGAGTTCCTGTGGTGGAATGACCAGTTGCGTCAGGACACGCGATGAACAGACAATGAGCGGAACACGCCCTTTTGTAACGAGCGCGATAAACGCCTGCATACGTTGCTGTATCGTCTCAGCATTGCTCATAAGGCGTTCATAAGGAAGAGCGTCGCGGTCAGGTAGGCACAATACATCTTCCGGGTTGGGAACGAACTGTTTGAGCGTCTCAACGATTTGATTTGCCTGAGTCTCGTCACCGACAACAAACAAAATGGGCTGTTTGAGCGTAGTAGCGAGTGAGGCAACCACGAATGGATGCGCCGCCTCATTGATACCTGTGAGAGGTGGTATCCCTCCGGCGTCGCGTATCTGTTCCGATAAACGTTTATATTCTGGTCGTTGCGTCAGCAACGGCACAATTCCCTGTAAAGTCACGCATCCTCCAACATTCAGCACATACACTTATCCCCTATGGCAGTGTATCATAGGGGGTAAGCGTTCCTGTTTTCAATTGCCTTAATCATACCGTAATGATGCGTGTATTGCAACTTATGAAAATGCAAAATATGTTCGCTACTCAACTGAAAGGAACGCAATAGCAGCTAAGTAACCACTTGACATCTGCATCTTATCATGCTATTATTTCAGTAAGCGTTGAATTATTGAAATGGAGGGACTATGCCAGCAACGGTTCATGTCAGTTCGCTCTGGCTCACTGGCATCATCATTACGGCGATATTTGCAATTGTTTATCCTCTGATACTTGCGATTATCGCTCATCAACGATTGAAGGTGGGTTGGAAATATTTCGGCTTTGGTATGCTCATCTTTTTGATATTCCAGCTTGTCAGTCGTGTGCCGATTGTGACCATTCTGGGAAGTGTGCTTGCTCCTCAGCTCAAATCGTCTCCTGCATTTTTGTATACGTGGATTGTTATTCTGACAATCACGGCAGGGCTGTTTGAAGAGGTTGGTCGCTACATTGGATATCGCTGGTTCATGAGGCGCGAAGAGAAGACGTGGAGCAAGGCGGTCATGTATGGTATCGGGCATGGTGGGTTGGAGTCGATGGTGCTTGTTGGTGGTGGAATACTGCTAACAGTATTGAATGTCATTGTACTTTCTGTGACAAACTTGAATTCACTTCCAGCAAGCCAACATGCGCTGATTGTACATCAATTAGCAACCATTAATGCACAACCCTGGTGGCTATCGCTTGCTGGAGCGTGGGAGCGTTTCTGGACGCTTTTCATTCACATCGCGC
>DAIQNC010000185.1:6757-7518 GCA_036788655.1 Ktedonobacteraceae bacterium | reverse complement strand
CTCCATTTGTTCAGCAAACTCAAAATCTCGTTCCGCTCGCTCCCACCACTGGGCAGCATCTCCACATCGCTCTCCACTCAAAATACGCCCTTGCTGCTCCCATTGATACCATTGATTGTTCGTATTGCCGCCCTCACATTGATACGATGAAGATGCTGTCCCCCACAAAAAATGTGCTGGAAATCGTAAACCACGCCGCATTACACTGCTCACTCCTTACCATGAAGTTTGTTTCTTCATTGTAACACGCATCAACACAGCAATGAGATGTGAAATGCAAAAAATAAACAGACATGCGGATATTTTCCACATGTCTGTTCTACTCTTCAACGTAAGAAGATTACTCTCGGATACCGCGTGGTGGCAACGGACGCACCAGAGGATTCATCACTGGCAAGCTCTTCTTGCTGCGTGGCAAACGCTGGCGTACCAGGTAGTTTGGAGCAACCGCAAGATCGTTCTTCTCAAGCGTCACATCATCACCGTAGCGATTGAAGAAGGACAACTCGAAATTGGGTGTCTCACCCAGCGCACCATGAGGACATACCTCTACACAGTCGCCGCAGAAAATGCAGCGATCAAGCGCGAAGGCATATCGCTTGAGTGAACGCTCTGCCATCATCAGCGAACCTGTCGGACACACCTGCACACACGCACCACAGGATACGCAATCGGTATCGTGCAGACTGACGTTGAACGGCGTCTCGACGATAGTATCGAAGCCCTTACCGAACATACCGTAGCAGTCGGGGCCGATGACA
>DAIQNC010000185.1:0-6747 GCA_036788655.1 Ktedonobacteraceae bacterium | reverse complement strand
CGGGTCGCGCAGAATGAAGCTGTGCGACAGGTCTACATCGTAGTCATGATAGTCGGTCGGCTCGCCATCATGGAAGCGGTTATCTGCGAGGCCATGCTGAATGCTATACTTTTGCAGGTCACATTGACCGGCAGCAGGACAGGCACATTGTAGACAACGTGCTGCTTCACGCTCTGCCTGTTCGCGTAGGTAGCCCATCTCGATCAAATCGAAGTTGCGTTTACGGTCCTCGTAAGGCAGCATCGGCATCTTGACCTTTGGCTCGACTGGCTTGTAGGGAACGATATCAAAGAGGTCTGGTCTGCGCTCCTCAATTTCGAGACGATGCGCGACCTCTTTCATATCCTCGCCCATCAAGTAGGCATGGATAGAACGTGCCGCGAGTTTTGCCTGACCGATACCTTCGATAATCGTCTTCGCACCTAACTGACAGTCACCTGCTGCGAAAACACCTTCACGATCTGTCATGAGGTTATGTGGATTCGTCTCGATAGTCGTCCACTTCGTCCACTTGACACCAGACTTTTCGTCAAGCACAGACTTGTCGGGCTTCTGACCATACGCAGGAATGATCGTGTTACAGGGAATGACGTATTCAGACCCCTGAATAGGCACAGGGCGACGACGACCACTGGCATCCGGCTCGCCCAGTTTATTTCTGATGAACTCCAGACCCTTGACTTTGCCATCTTCCTCAATAACTTTTGTGGCCTGAGAGTAGTAAACTAGTTCCGCGCCTTCTGCCTCACCATCTTCGACCTCTTCCATCGTAGCCGACATTTCATTACGTGAGCGGCGATAGACGGTATGGACTTTTGCGCCGAACCGCACCGAAGTACGAGTACAGTCGAAGGTGGTAAAACCACCGCCGAGAACAACTACCTCGTCTCCCTCTCGTACCGGAACAGGCTTACCTTCGACCTTATCGCCGAGGAACGCGATAGCGTTGACTACGCCTTCTGCATCTTCTCCAGGTGCGCCAAGTGGGTTACTTGTCCATGCACCTATGCCGAGAAACACCGCATCAAAGCCTTCTGCGAACAGGTCATCAATGGTGAAATCACGTCCGAGTTTGACATTCGTTTGAAGGTCAACGCCTAGCTGCCAGACATGGCTGAATTCACGATCCATCATGTCCTTCGGCAAACGATACTCAGGAATACCATAGCGCAACATACCACCCGGCTGTGGCTGCATATCGAAGACTTTACAGTAGTGTCCACGTAAGGCAAGATAGTAGGCTGCGGTAAGACCAGCAGGGCCACCACCAACGACTGCTACCTTCTTGCCCGTCGGTGGGTCTTGCACATAAGGAACAGGCGGATCGAGTAGACAGGTCTCCGCCGCGTGACCATGCATACGGCAGATAGCGATTTCTTCCTCGACAAGTGCGCGTCGGCATGCCTTCTGACACGGAGCAGGACAGGTCAGACCGAGGATATACGGGAAGGGCAGCACTTCTTTCACGAGACGTGCCGCTTCCTTCATCGAGCCTTTTGCAATCAGTTCCAGATAGCCAGGGATGTCGATATGCGTCGGGCAATCGATCTGGCACGGCGGCTGACAGTAGGCATTGTGATCAGAAAGCATCATTTCCAGGTTGGTGCGACGGATATGGAAGAGTTCATCCGAATTGGTCGTCACCACCATACCGGGTTGAGCAGGAGTATTGCAGGAAGGCAGAGGTCGCGGCTCGCCCTCGATATGCACAAGGCACATACGACAGGCAGAAGTTGGATCCAGCTTCTCATCATTACACAAATTTGGAATGTCATTGATTCCATTATCAACAGCTACACTCAGGATAGACTGAGTTTCATAGGCATGCATAACCTTGCCGTCAATGGTGATCGTAAACCCTGGTTGTCCCACATCATTACGTACCATCGGCGTCTGCGCTACCTGAGTAGCTGGCGAGAAATTATCTCGTATAGATATTGCCATGTACTCAAACCTCATTCGTAGGGATACATGTTACGGGTTGACCGTCTTGTACCCGTTTGTATTTAGTTACTTTACGGCTCTCTACGATAAAGGCTTCGCGCCTCTATCAGTTGGATACGAATGCGATACAAACTATACAAACCCCTGACCCCTACGTCAGGACATGTTTTGTGACAAAGCGATGAGCGCGTACAGGGATGATTGGCCCGAATGGTGCGCGTTTCTCATCAATGTATAACTGGAACTCGTCCGGCCAGTATCGTTTCACCGTTTTCAGTGGATTGACTGCGTTAATACCATAACCACACAGTGAACCATTCGGCACGTACTGAGCAAATTCATCAAGCACGGCAAGGTCGCCATCAATGCCCAGACCGCTCACAATGCCTTCCAGAATGCCTTCGATACGCTTCACACCAACGCGGCATGGCACACATTTACCACACGTCTCTTTGCTCAGATACTGGGTGCGCTCCATCACCCACTGCACCATAGATGTTTGGGAAGGAATAAGTTCGATAATACTGGAACCAACAATTGCGCCAACCTCTTCAATCGGGTCGAAGTCAAAGGGCGTCGTGAGCAACGATGGTGGCAACGCTCCACCCTCAGCACCACCTACAATGACAGCACGTATCTCATCGTCTGCCCGTCTCACACCAGCTTGAGCGAGAATATCCTGGAGAGTCATGCCGAACGGCACTTCTACAACCTTTGGCTGATCATTCGGAGCAAGGTCATAGACGGTAACAAGTTTGGTTCCACTGGTTGTCTGTGTGCCAACACTTGCAAAGGCGACGGCTCCATCACGTACAATCACAGGAACATTTGCTAGCGTCTCAACCGAGTTGATGACGGTTGGCTTATCCCATAAACCATACTGTGTTGGATAGGGCGGGCGTTGCTCTGGCATTCCACGTCGGCCTTTGATAAGTGCAATCTGCACCGTCTCTTCGCCGCCCATGAAGCCAATATCGACGCCAAGCACATTGATGGTACAACTGAAACTCGTTCCCAGGATATCGCGCCCGACGAAGTTCGCGTCCAGGGCTTCACGCAGAGCTTGCTGTACTGCTGCCACTCCATCATAGAAGAAGCTGCGAGTGAAAAGATACGCTTCTGTTGCACCTACAGCATAAGCGGCGAGAACGATACCTTCGATAACCTGATGAGGATTCGTTTCAAGTAAGGTACGTACAGCATATGAACGAGGGTCGGCGTCATATGCGTTACAAATAACATACTTTTGATTGTCCTCATACTGGCGCACAAGACGCCACTTTTCGCCAGCAAGCCGACCAGCACCGCCACGTCCACGCAGTTTCGCATCGAGTACCTGTTGCGTTACCTGATCAGGTGACTGCTGACGAACAGCTTTTTCAAGGGCGGAATAACCGCCAGCCTGTCTGTAAGCGTCGAGAGACCGTACATCGGGGTCTTCCGGGCGACGCAATACGCGATACACTATTGTTGAATCAGGCATAAGGCTGCCTCACATGATTTATATTGCCCCATACGCCACGCTTATCGGGAGCGAGGCCACGTACAGGCTGATCCTCTCGTCGTACACCCTTGACGGCAGGTGCGGGCTTGAATTTAGGACTCATGGTGGCGATACCGAAGATATCGCTCAGGTCTACACCACGCGCCTGCACAACACGTTTCGCTGCTGTGAGGGGCAGGTAGCCATAGATATCCATAATGGCATCGAGCAGAGCAGGTAGCTCGCCAGCATCCTGCGACCATGTATTGAGCAACTCATCAACCTTGCTCAGATCTATCTCTGGTTCCAGATAATCCTTTGTCGGTGTAGTCGCGCACGGTGACATGTATTTGTCATGGTATTCGACCGCATATTCGGAGATGCGTGTCTTGTAGAAGCCACCTTTCGATGCGCCCGTTGCAGGTGGCAGCTTGCGCGTCGTAAATTTCTCGGCTCCATCACGAATATAGGATTGGAACCAGGGCCGCTCTTTCCACTCGTCCATCGGCTCATACTCGATGGTGATAGCACGAGGAGGACAGGCTTTTTCGCACAACAGGCAGGACTCGCATTTCAAATTGAATTCTGTGTGTAAGCCCTCTTCCGAGATAAGTTGAATCAAGCCCCGGCTACGTGGAGGCAGTTTCGGCTTCTCGTAGGGGTAAAGCCGGGTGGGTTTGGGGCGGAACAGGTGATTGAATGTCAATCCCATGCCCTCAAGGATTCCGCGCATACCTTATACCTCTATTTCCTTTTCGCCGCGCACTTTGAGACCTTGCTTCTCAATTTTTTCACGAAGTTTGAGAATGCCCTCAATCAGTGCTTCTGGACGGGGTGGACAACCAGGGACATAGACATCAACTGGCACAATCGTATCAACGCCCTGCACCGTGTAATAGCTATCATAGAACTCACCACCGGAGTTCGCGCACTGTCCCATACTCAGCACCCATTTGGGGTCTGGTATCTGCTCCCAGAGGAGGCGTAAACGTGGCCCCATCTTTACAGAGACCGTGCCTGCAACAATCATCAAATCGGATTGTCGAGGGCTAGAGCGGAACACCTCAGAACCGAAGCGGGACAAGTCATACTGCGGAGCAGAGGCGGAGGCCATCATTTCGATAGCACAGCAAGCGAGACCATAGCTGAAAGGCCAGACAGATTTTGACCGCGCCCAGTTCTGCGCCCACTGCAACATCTCCGCCACCGTCGTTAACTGAACGGGTAACTCCTGGTCGCCCGGAATATATTCGTGGGGACCAGTTGCCATAGCAAGGGGTATTATTTTTTTTCGTGGTGGGCCAAATTCTAATTTCTGTGGCCCATTTCCCTTATTTTCGCTGCTCATAAAAAACTCCTCATGCAAAGGTTTAGCAGCACCAATGCCTGTTTTCGGATATATATGGATAAAAGCGAGAAAAGTAGGGGGTGTCTCTATATACACTCCGTTTCGCATCCTATTATAACACGTTTCATCAGGCCGTGCTAGGAACAATCGGGCAATAAACAAGAAGTCATGCGCGGTCTAGCATATGATCGCCGCCGAAGATTCTCCGCATTCGATAGGGCGTAGGTGTGGTTGCCAGTTGCCAGGGTTTCAGCAAATCGCCGGGATACAAAAACCAGGGTTCTGACAGGTGATACTCCTCTTTATTCGTCCAATCAGGAAAGGGTAACTTATCCTGCCAGCAGAGCCACTCAGCAGTGGCAGCACAGAAAGCCGCCCATCGTTGTAGCTCAAGCTGAGAACCAGCCGATACAATCGGGTCTTTCACCAGTTCAAAACGGTCGTCTTTAGCAGAACGCCGCCAATCATCAAGAAAATCGCCAAGAGCTACCCAAGGCTGTGTAGGCATCTCAAGGATACGTTCAAACGTTTTTGACATCGTTTGCCGCTTCCACCGATATTTACTTTCCATATAATCGTACACTTTCTTACGGAAATAGGCTTTCGATAAGATACTGAGTGCGCGGTGTCAAATATTGTGCAGGTACATATTTGCTTACAATCGTAAGTGCTTCTTGTGACGTAGTAATATTAAGATGTGCGGCAAGAGCTTGAATATCTCCAACATCTTCTGGCCTACCTGCAACAGCTTTCATAGCTAGCACGTAGTCCAAGTCAGCATAATAGACACGAAGACCAGGATAGTCCATCCATAATGTCGTCGGTGGCGTGGTATAGGAAAAACCTTTCATGCCATCATTGGGCCAATCAGAAGGCAGATTTTCACGTTGAGCGATGAGTTGTGCAGCATCACGAATCTCCTGAGCATTTGTAGCAAAGTATGCATCAACATCTTTTGTCGTCTGCCGATTCCGAATGACCAGTAACATCACAGCACCACCAGCAAGTACAATCTCGCCCGTCACATTGCGTGCATTTAGTTCGTCCGCAAGCATTTTCAAATAGCGTTGAATATCATTCGGAGTCATAGTTTTTTCTCTACCATAATTATTTGAACCATAAGATAGTATAGCAAATCCAATAAAGTCTGAACAGTCAGAGTTTGACACTTTTGAAAATTGTACTATACAATCCAGTTGAGCCACAACATACTTTTATCATAGTAAACGTAGATTAGGAGCACTCCAATTATGGGTAACTACACAATCACCATACTTCCAGGCGACGGCATTGGGCCAGAGGTGACGGAGCAGGCACAGCACGTTCTTGAGGCGATTGCGACGCGCTTTCATCATACCTTCACGTTTCATAAAGCGTTGGTCGGCGTTGCAGCTATTCAGGCCGAGGGCGACGCTATTTCTGATGCGACAATGGAACTCGTTCAGCAGAGCGACGCCATTTTGTTCGGCGCAGTTGGCGGTCTTCCACAGGATATGACGCACTCACAGGTCAAACCTGAACGTGCTTTATTTCGCCTTCGCAAAGGGCTACAACTCTTCGCCAATCTGCGCCCCATTCACCCGTTCGAGTCGCTGCTCGATGCCTCGACAATCAAGCCGGAGGTCTTGCGCGGAACTGACTTTCTGGTGGTACGAGAACTAACTGGCGGTCTCTATTATGGTATTCTGGAGCCTTTGCCGAATAAGCCAAGCGAGATTCGACAAACGCCACAGGGAATCGAGGCTATCGACACGCTGCTTTACACTGAGATGGAAATTGAACGCATCATACGCACTGCCTTCGACATCGCACGAGGACGCCGCAAGCGTGTTACCTCAGTGGACAAGGCAAACATACTGAGTTCATCGGTACTCTGGCGGCGCGTGGCAGACCGCGTGGCAAAGGATTACCCGGATGTCGAACTTGAGCATTTGCTGGTCGATGCGTGTGCAATGCATCTTATCCGTCGTCC
>DAIQNC010000184.1:0-7526 GCA_036788655.1 Ktedonobacteraceae bacterium | reverse complement strand
ATCCCGTCCGTTCACTCGAAAGTGGTTAGGCTAGACGGACGGGATAAATCTGTCCCTACGTCAGTGCAAGCGTTGAACGTTTATTAGCGATAGACGAACTGTAAGTACATTTATATCGCCAGCGCAATAATGCCAGCAAGCAGCACACATGCACCAATAATACGGGCGCGTCCACTCTCTTCGGAGAGCAGATGTGTTCCCATCAATGTGCCGAGCAAGACACTGGATTCGCGGAATGGTGCAACATAGCTGACGCCTGTAAAGACGAGCGCAGTCAGCACAAGGAAGTAGGACGCAGGACTCATAAGCGCAATACCACTTACTTCAAGACGATGAGTCTGCCACTCTGTACGCACATCCATCCAGTGCCGAACTGCATAGGGAGTAAGCAAAACGGCGTCTACAATGATTATTCCATAAAAATAGATAATGGGTGGTACGAGATAGATGCTAACCGAGCGTTTATCCCAGATGGTATAGATTGCGATAAACACACCCACGAGCAAAGCATATAGGATTCCTTGACGGTTGTGCGTCTTTGCAAAGAGGCGTAGCCCACCTGCAATCAGAAAAACGCCAGACACAACGAGCAACATTCCGGCAATGGCAAACAGCGTTGGTCGCTCTCCAAGCAACACAATAGCTGCTATGGTAGCAAGCAACGGCCCTGTTCCACGCGCTAATGGATAGACTAGCGAGAGGTCGCCAACACGATAGCCGCGTTGCAACGTCAAAAAGTAGGCTAGATGAATGAGACCACTCACAAACATCAAGCCCAGGAAGATAAGATTCAA
The DNA here is from genome assembly GCA_036788655.1 of Ktedonobacteraceae bacterium. Classification (GTDB taxonomy): domain Bacteria; phylum Chloroflexota; class Ktedonobacteria; order Ktedonobacterales; family Ktedonobacteraceae; genus JBBQVS01. The sequence continues at coordinate 6,732 of DAIQNC010000184.1, read as the reverse complement.
ATGGATGTGTTGCACGATGATAAGCACGATAACGAGTGGGGCATAGAAGAGTATCGAGAGGATATCATAGAGCCAGACGAGCGATGCGCCGCCCTTTGTGCGTTTGGCAAGCAGATTCCAGGTGGCATGTAGAAGTGACGAAGCAAGGACGAGTAGCAGGGCCAGTGTGTTCAAAAGCATCCCCCTGTAGGACTGCGATTTATCGCTATCCGTAAGACAACGATAAGTCGCACATACCCAATGAAATAATTGTGGGCGGAAGCGATAAATCGCCTCACTACGAATTGGAAGAGGAGCATGGCATCTATGGACTTTCGTCGCTCACATCAGGCATTGCAAAGTGTTCTCGACCTCGTATTTCCCCCTCAATGCGCTGGTTGTAATCAAGCTGGCACTATTCTCTGCAATCAGTGCCTCACTTCAATATGCCCACATGCGCTCCTGCCGCCTCGCTACGATGTACCCGGCATACACGCTATCTACGCCGTGAATACCTATCAAGGAACACTTCGCACCTGCATTCACGCATTGAAATATGAGGGCAATACTCGTCTTGCTCAACCACTGGGTATGCTCCTCGCACAACTATACCTATCTTATCACGTAGGCGGAGATATGTTCATACCTGTTCCTCTGCATTCAGAACGTTATAAGCAACGAGGCTACAACCATGCTGAACTGCTAGCACGTATCTGTGCTGAAAAAACTGGCATTCCATTCGCCTCACACCTACTAGTACGTACCCGTGCAACACTTGCTCAGGTCGGTCTGACAGCAGAGCAACGCCAGCACAATATGGTGAATGCCTTCCACGTTCCTACAACAAAAGCTATTTTTAGACGTAGAATTGTAATAGTTGATGATGTCTCTACCACAGGAGCAACATTAGCAGCATGTGCAAGTTCGCTCTTGCAAGCCGGGGCTTCATCTGTTCAGGCTCTGGTACTTGCTTACCCGATGTGAGAGAAGCAAGCAGTCAAAACGTATTATTATACAAAGCATCGTCTTGACATAATTTGGATTCTTCTGACATTGTTATAGCACATACATAAGTGCGTAGTAGTCAACCAATTTTCAAGTCATGGCACTATCTGTCGTCTGTCGATTGATCACGGATGCGGATTTCTGTCGTACAACGCTTGTCTACGATCAATCGACAGACGGCAGGCAGTAATTAGCTTATGTGTGCTATAATATGAACGCACGTATTACATGTATATTCAAGTAGTTAGACTTTTGTTATAGTTTCAAAGGGGAGCCTCAATGATAAACAATGGGAAATGGCTCAGGTCGAGCTTTTTCTGGCTCCTGATCGCGCTCATCCTGGTCGTGATAGTTATCTTCTTCTTCCGTTCGCAGACCGCACCACAACAGGTCAGCGTTACAACGATTCTCGCTGACCTGAAAACAGATATTGCCCATAATCAGCTAGATACGCTTGAGGTTGCACCCGATACCGTTACGCTGATACGCGGCAAGGCGTTTGACGCAATTCATGAGTCTGCAACTATCAATAGTAGCTTCGACATCACGAATGTTCTCAAAGATAATGGCATTGACTACTCCAATACAAGTCTTCTGGTGTTGCAATATGACGCTCCAAATCCAATCTGGAATATTCTGGGCGTGATAGGAAGTCTCTTACCGTTCATCCTGCTAGCCATCATCTTCATTTTCATCATCCGCCAGTCGCAGGGAGCGAACAATCAGGCATTATCGTTCGGCAAAAGTCGAGCGCGTATGTTCACAGGAAACAAGCAATCCGTCACCTTCTCTGATGTCGCAGGTGTTGAGGAAGCGAAGCAAGAGCTACAGGAGATAGTCGAGTTCCTCAAATTCCCTGAGAAGTTCGCCGCTCTAGGTGCGCGAATTCCAAAGGGCTTATTGCTGGTAGGGCCACCCGGAACAGGCAAGACGCTCATTTCACGCGCCGTTGCTGGTGAGGCAGGTGTGCCGTTTTTCAGCATTAGCGGTTCCGAGTTCGTCGAAATGTTTGTGGGCGTTGGTGCAAGTCGTGTACGCGACCTGTTTGAGCAAGCGAAACGCAATAGTCCATGCATTGTTTTCGTCGATGAGATAGATGCCGTTGGACGCCAGCGCGGAGCCGGACTCGGTGGCTCGCATGATGAACGTGAGCAAACACTCAACCAGATTCTTGTCGAAATGGATGGTTTCGATACCAATACAAACGTGATTGTCATTGCCGCGACAAATCGTCCTGATGTGCTTGACCCTGCCCTCTTGCGTCCCGGTCGCTTCGACCGTCAAGTTGTGCTGGACAGACCCGATATTCGTGGACGCATCGCTATTCTTCAAGTACACGCGAAGGGAAAGCCACTCGATACGAGCATTACGCTGGATACACTCGCAAAACAGACACCCGGCTTCTCTGGTGCAGACCTCTCGAACCTGCTAAACGAGGCCGCAATCCTGGCAGCACGACGTGGCAAACGCAGAATCGGCATGAGTGAGCTTGAGGAGGCCATTGATCGCGTCGTCGCTGGCCCTGCTCGCAAGAGCCGCCTCATCAGTGACCGTGAGAAGGCAATCACGGCCTATCACGAAGTTGGTCACGCGCTTGTAGCCCGTATGCTACCCAATACCGACCCGGTACACAAAGTCTCGATTGTGGCACGTGGTCAGGCAGGAGGCTTCACTATGCTGTTGCCAACCGAGGATCGCTATCTGTGGAGCAAACCGCAATTCGAGGATACACTGGCCTATGCGCTCGGTGGGCATGTGGCGGAACTCATCATTTTCGGTGAAGTGACAACGGGGGCATCAAACGATATCGAGCGCGTCACGAAAATAGCACGTTCGATGGTCACAGAGTATGGTATGAGCAATCTTATCGGGCCGATGGCTCTAGGTCATAAGGACGAACTGGTCTTCCTGGGCCGCGATTTCGGCGAGCAACGCAACTATAGCGAGCAGACGGCGCGTGAAATCGACGAAGAGATACGCCGCATCATTCAAGAGGCATTCGACAAGGCGTACAATATCCTGTCACAAAACAAGAAACGTCTGATTATGATTAGCGAACGGCTCATCAAAGAGGAGACGTTGGAAGGGCCACTGTTCGAGTCGCTCTTCAATCAACAGGTCGGCGACGAATACGAAGAGGGGCCATCCATCCTGGCAGGTATGCCCGGCATCAGTCCGTCCAGTCAAACGCCTAACGGAAAAGAGCAGAGAAATCTTCTCCCCGGCGGCTATCAGCTTCCACCGCAATTGCAACCACCCTACAACAGGGAAGCCAGCGCATAGTAAGTCCGGGAGCAATGCTCCCGGACTGCTGCAAGTCACAAGGGTCTGTAAAGGGTATGCTGACGCATCAGACAGAGTTGTGTCTTTTTTGCCAGATACTCAATCTAACTGGAAGACCCGACGTGCGTTGCCCCCTAAAAACTTCGCCTGGATATCTCCCGGCAAATTCATCTCGCGAACTTGCTGGACACATTTCTCCCAGGACAGTTGGGGAAAGTTTGTACCAAATAGCACTTTGTCTTGCCCATAGGTTTTCAGGTAATGCACCAGCTGGGGCGGATAGTAACGGGGTGCGTATGCAGAGGTATCAATGTACACATTCTCATGCTTCCAGGCCACACCAATCATCTCGTCCGTCCAGGGATGCCCGATATGACCAGCGACAATCCGCAATTCGGGAAATGTCAGTGCCACCTCATCCAGATACGGAACAGGGCGTCCCGTTTCGGATGGCATCAGGGGGCCAGTGTGACCTACTTGTGTACAAAAAGGAATATTGAGTTCAATACATTTGACATAAAGAGGAAAATAGAATTTGTCGTTGGGCGGGCGATTCCACAGCCAGGGAACCACTCGTAATGCCTTAAAGCCCAGTTCCTTGACAGCTCGTTCCAATTCATGCACTGCCTCGACTGGTTTTTCCAGATTGACTGCCGCAACTCCGACAAAACGCTCAGGAAATTGCTGTACAAACGTAGCTATCGTATCATTACTAATGACCCATTTGCCCGGTCTATGCCAGGCACACAACATGACCCGATCCACACTCGCCCTATCCATCAATTGAACAAGTTGTTCTGCACTCAAATCCCGATTTAGAAGATGTGCCGATCCCGATTCCTGAAAAAGACGACCAATTCCCCGGAGAAAGCCTGCTTTCAGCACTGGTCGCGCCCATGCATCAATAATCTGCTCATCGGAAGTATCTGTCATGGCCCTCGGCTCCTTTCAAAAAGGGAAAAACCTTTTCTTTTTCCAGTATAGAATAGAAAGAAGGCAAAAAGAATATTGCTAGCTAACAAACTGACATCTCATAGGCTTAACGACTATGCAGACCTTGCTCAATCACAAAAAGTTCAGTCTGTCTTCAAGCGTTTTATTCGGCAAACAACAACGATAGATGCGAAAAATCACGCCATCACGGTGTGATACAATGAAGAAAGACTAGAGTGAGGAGGTTTTTTCATTGGCTACACGATTTCGAGAGGTTGAGAACTGCGTTACCGCTCCTCAAGGATTTCGCGCCGGCATCACGGCGTCTGGCATAAAGTCCGATGGCTCAATTCCCGACCTTGCTATTTTAGCGTCCGATGTTCCCTGTGTCGCTGTTGGTACATTCACGACGAGTAGCACACGCGCTGCTCCTGTGCTGGTCTGTCAGGAACGCCTCAAGAGCGGTGCGTCTCAGGCGGTTATCGTCAATAGCGGCAATGCAAATTGTGCAACAGGCGATATCGGATTGATGAATGCTTACCGTATGGCTGAGTTCGCAGCATCGCTCCTCGATATTGAGAACGAGATGGTGCTTTGCTCTTCGACGGGCATCATCGGGCGTCAGTTGCCAATTGAGAAGATCGGGGTAGGCGTCAAGAACATTCAGATGAGCCGTGATGGTGGCAATGCCTTTGCTGAAGCCATCATGACGACGGATACGCGCCCTAAGCGTATCGCGCTGGAGTTCGAGATTGGAGACCGCACAGTGCGGCTCGGCGGCGTCACGAAGGGCGCAGGTATGATTTGCCCCAATATGGCAACCATGCTCTGCTACCTGACGACGGACGCAGCAATTGACCATGAGTGGATACAGGAAGAGCTACATACTGCCGTTGACGATACCTTCAATATGATTGCCGTCGATGGCGATATGTCCACGAACGATACCTGTGTGCTGTTCGCTAATGGTCTTGCTGGCAACGCTCCCATCAACGCCGAACATCCCGACGCGCATATCTTCCGTGAGGCATTACGTCGCGTCATGACCTATCTGGCACGCGAGATGGCACGCGATGGCGAGGGCGCAACAAAGCTGATGACGGTTCATGTACGCGGTGCGCGTGACAAGACCGATGCAGTGAAGGCATCTCGCGCCATCACCACCTATGCTCTATGGCAGTGCGCTCTTGCAGGTGGCGACCCCAACTGGGGACGAATTGTGGGCGCATTGGGAGCCAGTGGCTGCGAATTGTATCAAGACCGTTACGATATCTATATTGGTGATGTACAGGTCACGAAGAGCGGTACGGCTGCCGATTTCGACTACGAGAAAGCACGAGCAGTCATGGCTGGCAATGAGGTAAGAATCACCGTTGATTTGAACATTGCCACCGCTCATGCTACTGCATGGGGCTGTGACTTGACACATGGTTATATCGACGAAAACACGTTGTATACACGATAAGGAGCATCTTTCAATGACAACAATGGGGTTAGATCCACAGACACGCGATTGGGTCGCGCTTGAAAAACAGTATTATCAGGGAACGTTTAAGCGTCAGCCGCTCACGCTTGTACGCGGTGAGGGTGCGCGTGTCTGGGATAGCGATGGAAAGGTGTACCTCGACTTCGTAGCAGGTATCGCGGTCAATGTCCTGGGCCACTGTCATCCGGCAGTTATCAAGGCTGTCCAGGAGCAGGTGACGCAGCTTATCCACATCTCGAATCTGTACTATAACACGCGCCAGATTGAGCTAGCTGAACTGCTTGGCATTCAGAGTCAGGGAATGCGCTCGTTTTTCTCGAATAGCGGTGCAGAAGCGAACGAGGGCGCAATCAAGCTTGCTCGTAAATATGGACGCTTACACCGTAATGGTGCATTCGAGATTATCAGCATGGAGCGCAGTTTCCACGGGCGCACATTGGCAACAACGGCGGCAACAGGACAGGCATCCTATCAAGCATCCTGGACACCGTTACCCGATGGCTTCAAACAGGTTCCCTTCAACGATCTTGAAGCGTTGAAGGCCGCAACGAGCGAGAAAACAGTTGGTATTCTCATTGAAGCTGTGCAGGGTGAAGGCGGCATCTGGCCTGCTGATACAGCATACATGCAGGGCTTGCGTCAATGGTGCGACGAACAAAATCTTGTCCTCATCTGCGACGAGGTACAGGCAGGAATGGGTCGCACGGGCAAATTCTTTAGCTGGGAGCATATGGGTATTCGACCCGACATCACCACAATGGCAAAGGGGCTTGCTGGCGGCATTCCTATCGGAGCGATGCTCACAGGGCCGCGTACCGATGTCTTCACCTATGGTGATCACGGCACAACCTTTGGCGGCAATCCCATCGCCAGTGCAGCCGGAATCGCAACCATCCAGACCATTTTGCAAGAGAACCTGCTCGACAATGCAACAAAGATGGGCGATTACTGGAATGGCAAGCTAGAGGAACTCTGTACGAAATATGACTTCATTGATAGCCCACGCGGTCTCGGCCTGATGCGTGCCGTCAACGTCAAGCACGACC
>DAIQNC010000183.1:7428-7574 GCA_036788655.1 Ktedonobacteraceae bacterium | reverse complement strand
TTTTCCCGGTCGGATTTATTCTGCTACTTCTTGCGGCAATTTTGTTGCTGCTCCTTTATAATGAGCGACGCTATCAGAGGCGGCGGCTCATCGAGGAGAAACATCGCGCTCTGGGTTTGCCGCCGGGCGAACTCATCTACGAAGAT
>DAIQNC010000183.1:0-7389 GCA_036788655.1 Ktedonobacteraceae bacterium | reverse complement strand
CCCTCTACTTGGCAAGCCGGATTATGTTGTGCAGCTTGCCGATGGACGGCCTGTTCCCGTCGAACTCAAGCTGACGGTTGAAGACGCAACAATGCCCTATAGCAATCACGAGGTGCAGATTGCCGCCTACTGCCTCATCCTTGAGGACTATTTTCCAGAGACGCCCCCAACGCATGGCATTTTGCGCTATGCTGACAACGAGTTTACCATTGATTACACACCTGCACTCAAGAAAAAAGTGATACGTCACCTGGAGCAGATGGCGCATTGTAGTGATCGTGAACCCCCACCATTAGCCCGACAGCGAGCTGCAAAATGCCGTGCCTGTGCCTTCCAACCCATCTGTCGCATAGGACGCGCCCAGATGAAATAGTAAGGTATGTTCTCATTTAGCATGTACTGGAAAGAAATAGCCAATTCATGCTCTTAAAAGTTGTAAGGAGGCTGCGATGTTGACCACGAACCAGCGAGAGCAACTTCAATTACGTACTGCTCGGATACTTGCTCAACACGATATTGTGTTGACGCCAACGGAACAGGCGGCAATAGAGATTGCGGATTTTGGTCTGGCAGATATCGAGCGTACAGGCTTAGAACTTGTCGTCTATATCAACACTGACCGCTATTGTGCTAAAGAACTCGTGTTGTTTCCCCGGCAAACCTGTCCTCAACATAAGCATCCGCCAATTGGAGCAGACGCTGGCAAAATGGAGACCTTTCGTTGTCGCCAGGGTACTGTCTATTTATACGTCGAGGGTGAGCCGATGCAGCATATACAGGCAATTATTCCTATCGGTAGTGAGGCATATTATACTGTCTTCCATGAAATCGAACTGCATCCAGGTGAGCAATACACTATTCCCCCGAACACGCTCCACTGGTTTCAGGCAGGGAATGAAGGAGCAATTGTCTCAGAATTTTCGAGTACCAGTCGTGATGAATTTGATATCTTTACTGATCCTCGCATCAAGCGACTGACTGAAATCGTTCCAGAATAAAGCTCGCACAACTTCTCGAACGTTGTGTTATCCCCTCGATATCTCAAGGCAGCATCATGTTTTCTATGCTCTGTATTTGCAGAACACCTTCACAGCTTCTATGGTAAAATATCAGCAACAACAAGCAAAGGAACATATCTATGAGCATCAAAGAAACAATGAAAGACGACAACAAACGGGCCTGGGCAAGCGAAATCATTGAGATGAGTGGACACATTATCGACTCCTGGACGTTGCCCCGTGCGTGGGATGTGATTATGGATAGGGGTGGTAATTTCGCCGTTGAGCAGATGCGTGTTGGTGTCAGTAAGACCGAGACGAGCTATGCGCGTATCAAGGTCGAGGCTCCCACAAATGAGACGCTTGAACTTATTCTGTCAGAGTTACAGCAGTTAGGGGCCGTGTTGGTCAACGCAGACGATGTACATACCGCTGCCGTCGAGCAAAATGGTGTACTGCCCCCAAATTTTTACTCCACGACAAACCTGTCCACACAGGTGCGTTTGCATGGTCGTTGGACAGATGTTGAAGAAATCGAGATGGATGTGGTGATTGTCATTGATTGGGAGCATAGCCGCGCCTATTGTAAGCCAATGCATGATGTTGAGGTTGGTGAGCAGATAGTTGTGGGACATGATGGCATTCGTGTCCAACCAATGGCGCGTGGACGTGAGCGCGAAGGCTTCGCCTTTATGCAGAGTGATGTTTCTTCTGAGAAGGTCAAGGTGCTGGCGATACAGCAGATAGCACAGCAGATGAAGGAGACACGTACACGTGGCGGCAAAATTCTCTTCGTGCTTGGCCCTGCCGTCATCCACACAGGTGCGGGCCGCTATGTCGCCGAACTGATTCGCCGCGACTATGTACAGGTTATCTTCGGTGGCAACGCTATCGTGACGCACGACGTGGAATCCGCACTGTTCGGAACCTCGCTCGGTGTCAATCTTCGTACAGGTGAGCAGGTCGAGGGTGGTCATCGTCACCATTTACGCGCCATCAATGCCATTCGCACCGTTGGCTCACTCGACACGGCGGTTGAGACAGGACTGCTCAAAGAGGGCATTGTCTACGAAGCCATTAAGCATCATGTTCCCCTTGTATTAGCTGGCTCGATACGAGACGATGGCCCCATGCCGGGCGTTATCGGAGACATGCAGGAGGCGCAACGTCGGATGCGCGAGGAGGTACAGAATGGCGTACAAATGGCAATCATGGTTGCTTCGATGCTCCATGCCATCGCTACCGGAAATCTCTTGCCTGCCAGCGTCAGAACCGTCGTCGTAGATATCAACTCCTCCGTCGTGACCAAACTCGCCGATAGAGGAAGCTTCCAGGCGGCAGGATTGGTCACGGATGCGGAGTTGTTTTTGAGGGAGTTGTTGGAGGCGTTGTCATAAATGAATCTTTAGATGCGAATTCAGCATCTTCGTAGAACCTCGATTTATCGAATCGAGGTTCTACGAAGATGCTGATAAAGGTCGGCGAACTATTACGAAAATTTCTTGATAGAGATATTTTGTTTACACATGCTCCTGGAAAAATGCCAGCACACGCTCCCACGAATCCTTTGCTGCGTCTGCGTTATACGATGGCCCCTGGTCGTTGAAGAAGGAGTGGCGCGAGTTGGGATAGATTTTGATGTCGTGCGGAATGTTGGCCTGTGTCAGTACCGCATCTAACTTCTTGCCCTGTGAGGTGGTGAAGTCCTTGTCAGGATAGGAGCCGACGACGGGACAGGCTCGTGCTGTGGCATCGAGTGGACGCGGGTTCGCTCCATAATATGGGGCGATGGCGTGTAAGCGGTCATCGGTACTGGCCCATGCAATGGCAAGTCCCCCACCCATACAATAACCAACGGCTCCAATGCGGTTACTATCGACGCCCGGTTGTGAGGCAAGATAGCTCAATGCCGCTTTCAGTTCGGAAATACTGGCGTTGTCGAGCGAGCTGAAAAGCTGCTCTCCAAGTACACGAAACATGCAGATAACTTTGTTGCGCTCTGCGAAGAGGTCAACTGCGAGCGCGACATAGCCTTCGGAGGCGAAACGACGTGCAATATCCTTGATGTTTTCGTTGAGGCCGAAAATTTCGTGTATGACGATGACGCCTGGAAACGTCCCATCGCCATCGGGACGTGCAAGATATGCTGGACGTTGTGTGTTGCCAGAGGGGAAAGTGACGTTCTGTGATTGCACCATGATAATGTGTTCTCCTTCAAAAAAGTTTGTTCATGGGGATAAATCTGTCATCCATCGACAAATCGGAGTCCTACGAAGTTCCGATTCATCATTGTCGCATTACAGTAAGCGGCCTCTATAGCCTAGCACATCACAATATATCTCTGGCAAGTGTTATACTATTTCCTCCTTGCGACATCTACCTCTTCTACAAACGTTATATAATACAAGGGTTGAAAATAGCTCTGAAATCTTTATGTTTGCATATTATTTTTATCAGGAAGGTATTTTTATGAGAGCGACCAAACTTATGTTGCTTGGTATATTGATTATGTTGCTTGGTATCAGTCTCGCGGTAGGCATTACTCAAGCTATTGCGTTGCGTCTGGGTGTTGGTTTTGGCATTATCAATTCGTTTCCAGTTATTGCAGCAATTGCTATTCTTGTTGGCTTCATTCTCGGACTCGTTGGCTTCTTCCAGAAAAGCTAGGAGGATTCTGTTATGACACAACAACCGTATGTCAGCAAAGATACATTGCTCAACGAGATACGCAAGGGCTACTCCGACTTCGATACACTCCTTTCATCGTTGAGTGAGCAGCAAATGATGATGGCGGGAAACGATGGCTGGACTACCAAGGATCATATCGCGCACCTCACATCATGGCAACAGCGCATACTCCCTATGTTACAGGCTGTCATGGATAATGTGGAACTGCCTGACCCAACTCCCGATATGACGATGGATCAGATTAACGAGCAGTTTCGCCAGCGAAACGCTGCTCTTCCGCTAGACCGCGTACTCGCTGACCATCGCGCTGTGCAGCAGCAGATGTTGAAAGCTGTTCAGGCGATAAGCGAAGAGGACTTGAACAAGCCTATTTTCTGGCTTGATGATCGTCCCGTCGTCAGCGAGGTGATTGGCAATACCTATGAACACTACGAGGAGCATACGCACTATATTCAGCAGTGGTTGCGTGGTGAGAGTTAACAAACAGGTAGATGATAAAGGTCAATAAATAAACAGGAACTTCGTAGAACCCGATTTATCGATGGGTTCGACAAGAATGAACCCATCGATAAATCGGGTTCTACGAAGTTCCTGTTTATTTCATCAACATTCGTATCTGAATGCCACTGCGTTTAGCGCATCGCACCTGGGAACACAAAGTAGTAAAGAAGCGAGACGAGAATCAGCCACACGAGCAAAATCAGCGTCCAGCCCATGTTGTGACGGATAACCTCACCTTCGTTACGTACAAACTTGGTGGTAGAGACGCCGACGCTGGCAGTTTGTGGTGCAACGGGCTTGCCAACTTCGGCTCCCACTGAGTTCAGTGAGGGCAGTAACAGAATGGGGAAGCCAAGCAATTTGCCTACCTGTACCTGCACCAGACCAAACAGGCTGTTGGTAGAGGTGTTACTGCCGGAAAGTGCCACGCCAATCCAGCCCAGAATGGGGGCGAGTATGATGAACACGGGGCCAACTTGCGAAAAGCCATATGCCAGGGATGCGCCCATGCCTGAATAGTTGAACACATAGGCCAGGCCAAAGATGAAGACGCCAACCAGCAATGCGCCCCACATCTGATGAAATGTCTCTTGAAACACCTTGCCCAGTACAGAAAAACTGGGACGAATAAACGCCAGCATCACAAGCCAGGAGACGAGGATGGATGTTCCACTGATAAAGGGCGTGAAGGGGTATGAGACTGATATATTCTTGTGGCTGATAGAAGAGACCGCAGCGGCCTTGAAACTGAACAGACTGACCTTCGGTAGCGGCGACCAGGGGCCAGTCCATAGCACGACCACAATGATCAGTATCAAAAATGGAAGGAGTGCTGAAAAGATGGTATGCTGAGAAGCAGCTTCGGTGGTGTTAGCCGTAGCCTGTAACTCCTGCTCTTGCATACTCAGTTCTACGCCGCCATAGCCCAACACGGTCTTCGGACGCCAGAACCTGAGCAGCAACAGGAGCGCACCAAACGTTACCAGCGCACCTACGATATCAGGAAGATAGGGTCCGAGAAATTGTGAGGTAGGAAACTGACCCGCGATATAAGCCAGGGAACCTACGATAGCCAGCGGCCAGCCGTCACGGAAGCCTTTGCGACCAGCAACCAGATAGATGAGAACCCAGGGCGGCAGCAAGGCAAGGACGGCAACGATTTTTCCGATGGACGCAGAGAGGGCGATTAACGGCAAGCCAGTTACTGCTGCCAGGGCGATGATTGGTGCGCCCAGTGCGCCAAAGGAGACAGGAGCGTTGTTGGCGATGGCGGCAACGCGAATCGCGTCCAGTTCCAGAACGCCCAGTGCAATCAAGATGGGTGCGATAACGGCCCACGGATAGCCGAAGCCAACCAGTCCTTCCAGCAATGCCCCTAACGCCCATGCCAGTAGAAGAGCCTGAACACGTATATCGGCGGTGGCCTGCCTGACCAACCAGTTTTTGAACGTGTCGAAGAGACCCGTCAGCTTCAACGTGTTAAAGATGACAACGCCCCAGAAGGTAATCCAGTCCACGGCCCATATACCGTTAGCACTGCCAATAAGATACGACGAGATGCCGTTGCTAACAGGCATATGCCAGAGTGTGATAGCAACAATCAGTGTCAGGATGGAGCCAAGTAGCGTGGCGAGCCATGCCGTAACGCGAAAAACCGCGAGCAGCACGAGCAAAAAGATGATTGGGATAAGGGCGGCAAGCACAGTCAGACCGAGATTATGGAACGGATCAAGTACCTGATGAAACATACGATTCCTCCCACTATGCTGAAAGATACCCTACGTCAGACAATACGAGGACGACAATAATGGGAATAGAGCCAACGGGGAAGGACAGGAACAAGCTGTCAGTGGCAGAAGTGATGGGTTAGTGGAACATTCGTAGACCTCCGTTGTTCTTCTAAGGCATCATGAACATCATCGTGCATGATACGACCTACGCAACACAATTCGGGGGTTAGTTCTACTATTTATTGTGGCATATGGTTGAGGAAATGTCAACGAATGCGAAAAAGATAGTGTTTGTGGCTATTTTCCTATTGGGCAGCAAATTTTATCGCTTGCGCCCATGAATTATCAGGCGCAAGCGATAAATCGCAGCCCTACATCGTATACCGGGTGTAATATCCACGTAAACTTCGTGCGATACGCCCCGTAATCATTGTGCCTTCTTCGGTATGCTCCTCGTGTTCTACGTAGCCTCTTCGGTGGAAGAGTTCTACCAGGTCGCTTTTATCGAAGGGGATGAGGACGCGCAGTGTTACCATGTTCTCGGCGATGACCTGCGCGATCTTTTCCCGAAGTGCCTCAAGACCTGTCTGATGCAACGCGGAGATGGGAACGGCATTCTGGTACAGGCTTGTATCTACCTCTGATGGGTCGTCGAGCAGGTCGATTTTGTTGAGCGCGGTGACACGTGGCTTGTCGTCGGAATCCAGTTCCTGCAAGACTTCGTTGACCGTCTCGTTCTGCTCAATGGCGTTCTCGTGGCTCACATCGACGACTTCGAGCAGGATATCGGCGTCGATGACCTCTTCGAGCGTGGCGCGGAAGGCGGCGACGAGTTTGGTTGGCAGTTTCTGGATGAAGCCGACGGTATCGGTCAGCAGAGCCTCTTGATTGCCGGGCAGGACGACGTGGCGCGTGATGGGGTCAAGGGTGGCGAAGAGTTTGTTTTCCGCGAGTACCTCGGCCTCTGTGAGCGCGTTGAAAAGCGTGGATTTGCCAGCGTTCGTATAGCCGACGACGGCGACAACGGGTATGGCCTGTGCGCTCCGTTGGCGACGGTGGGTCTGGCGTTGAGTACGTACCGCTTCGATGTCCTCTTTCAATTCAGAGATACGGCTACGAATACGGCGTCGGTCAATCTCTAGCTTTGTTTCGCCGGGGCCGCGTACACCAATTGCACCACCTGCACTGCCTGTCGCTCCACCTGCGCTGCGTGAGCCACCAGCTTGTCGAGAGAAGGCAGCACCATGACCTGTGAGACGGGGAAGACGATACTCTAATTGTGCCAGTTCGACCTGTAGGCGGCCCTCACGTGTGCGTGCGTGTTGCGCGAAGATATCGAGGATGAGAGCCGTGCGGTCAACGATGCGAGCATCGAGCATGTTTTCGAGGGTGCGTTGTTGTGTTGGGGTCAACTCGTCATCGAAGATGACCAGATCGAATTCAAGTTGTCGCTCCAGGTCGCTGAGTTCATG
>DAIQNC010000182.1:4898-7587 GCA_036788655.1 Ktedonobacteraceae bacterium | reverse complement strand
TTATCGATGGGGTCGGGTCAGTCAGACCCCATCGATAAATCGGGGTCTACGAAGTTCCTGATTTCATTTACACGTTTGAGATAGAGCGTTTGTGGTTCTGAGCGCGTTGAGAGTACCCTTCGGCACTTTCCACGAGATTTGTTCGCTCGGCATCTGTGAGGCTTCGTACAACTTTCGCCGGAACACCGAGAGCAAGGACGCCGCCTGGGATGGATTTATGCTCGCTGATGAGCGCACAGGCTCCGAGAATTGTTTCTGCGCCAATCTCCGCGTGTGACAGGACGACAGCGTTCATACCAACCAGCACACGGTCTCCCAGCGTGGCTCCGTGAAGAACGGCGTTATGCCCAATTGTGCATTCGTTGCCGATGGTAAGCGGTGCATCTTCATCAATGTGGAGCGTACAATTATCCTGGATATTCGTATGCTTCCCAATGATAATCGGTGCAGTGGGATGGTCGCCACGTATAACCGTGTTGTACCAGATACTCGCGCCCTCATGTATCGTCACGTTTCCAATAATGACGGCTCCGGGAGCGATAAACACGTCGTTCTCAATAGTAGGCCAGATGCCATTGAAGGGAAGAACAGTCATACAGCACTCTCTACTCTGGCAGGTTCTGGAATGACGCGCCTCAATCCGTACACGATATTCAGTAATCGCTCATCATAATGAGCATCAGCTTTATCGAAGCTATTGATGGTCACGCGGTTGTACGGACTACCTGCTGAGTGGATATACTCTTTGTTGTTGAGTGCCATACCGACATGAGTGATATGCTCACTCCCGAAGAAAATCAAGTCGCCCTCTTGCATCTCTTGCCGCGCCACATCCTGGGTGAGGAAATCATACTGCTGGGCAGCATGTAGCCATCCATGCGATAACACAACTGCACGAAGCCGCTACAGTCGATGCCGCGATAGCTTGTGCCACCCCACAAATACGGCACTCCCAGGAAGCTTCGCGCATAGTCCGTCGCCACCCGTACAGGCTCGTGTGGATATGCCAATTCTTGTTTCCGCACATCAGCATCGGTACGCGCAAGCCAGCCTACGCGCTCATCGGGCAAAGCCACCTGCAATCGCAATGGATGTGATGAGTCCAGCAATGGCAACATCGTCGAAAGGTACAACGTATCAAGTATCTCATCGCCCTCTCGCGAAGCATAAAGGGGAGCATGAGTCACGCTTACCACAACCACTAAGCCGAGAGGAGTAGCGCATGTTTGATCATCGAAGCACGTAAAGCCCTTCTCGATGGGGTCAGCTAACACCTCGTTACGAACCCATCCTTCATAATCGGAGAGATGCACATGCGTCCAGCTATCGCGTGTCTCTGTAGGCGTGGCTGGAACGTTCATCAATGCCTGCGTCACCAGTTCAGAGTTCGCATCTGGCTCGCGGCGCACATCAGTAAGGGGGGCAGATATGATAAGGTTTGTGGTCATGGTCATAGTTATGGTCTTCCTCAAGTGGTTAAGTGGTCAGGTTATATGTAGTATTTTATCATATTTGTAGAAACGAAATGACAAATTTTTAATATTAAAATCGGGAATGTGGTAGGGACAGATGTATCACGTCCGTTGGTTTCACTGTGGATAGGTACGCACGGACGTGATACATCTGTCCCTACCACATTCCCGATTTGTCGGTGGAAGCTCTTTATAGCGTCCTATAGTATCTAGCGGAGTGCGTTGCTCATCACAAACATGAGGTTCGCGGGGCGTTCAGCCATACGCCGCATCAGGTAGGGATACCACTGCGAACCATAGGGGACGTAGACGCGCATGTTATATCCTTGCTGCACCAGCTTCTCTTGCAGGTCACGGCGAATACCGTAGAGCATCTGGAACTCAAACGAGGATTTACTGATACCATGATCACGTACAAAATTGTGCGCCGCCTGGAGAATGTCCTCATCATGTGAAGCTATCGCGGGGAAGTTGCCACGTGCTAGCAACATCATCATCAGTTGTATATAGTTGTGGTCAACATCCTTTTTTTGCTGATACGCGACCGAGGCAGGCTCTTTATATGCTCCCTTGACAAGGCGCACACGCACACCCTGCTCAATCAATTGCTCGACATCCTTCTTGCTGCGATAGAGGTACGACTGAATGACCGTGCCAACCTGCTCAAACTGCCGATGCATTCGCAACGCGATATCGACGGTTCGCTCTGTATAATCCGAACCCTCCATATCAATGCACACGAAGATACCGAGCGATTTAGCATGTTCGAGAATAGCACACAGATTTTCCTCACACAGTTCCTGTGAGATATCAAGCCCCAGAGCAGTCAACTTGACGGAGATATTCGCGTCAATACCAGACTGCTGAATACAATCGAGAGCCGCGACATAGTTTTGCGTGGCGGCCTGAGCTTCTTGCGCATCCGAGACATTTTCTCCGAGCAGATCGAGCGCGACCTGGATACCACGCTTGTTCAGGACATCAGACGCATGTACCGCGTCATTGAGAACTTCACCCGCGACGAAACGGCGTGAAACACCGCGTGTCGCCTTATTATGTACTACAAAATCACGCAAATTCTGATTTTGAGCGAGATACAACAATGTATCTTTGAGCATCTTTGCCTCCTTTTACACTCAATGCATTATCATATGTTCCTACCATTTTTACTGATGCAGCTCTGGCCCGATACGGTTCCATAGCCCCAGACGCTTCAA
>DAIQNC010000182.1:0-4888 GCA_036788655.1 Ktedonobacteraceae bacterium | reverse complement strand
GACCGTGACGAATCACCAATCCACGCAACATCTCTATCTGCTCCGCCTTGCTCGCCATATCACGCTCGAACGGGATGTGGAGCGCGAGGTGTTCGACGGCCTGTCGGTTATACCATTGCTCTTGCGATTCTGTCATAACGAGCTATCAACTCTTCCTGGCTAGACTAGATTGGAGTCACAAAAGAACATTGCTTATTCAATCGTAGCACGTTCGGCTCTGTATTGGCAAGAGAGCAGAGAGCAGCCGCGTACTCTTCCAAAATGTGTCATCATATACGTTCATTTCTCACAGAAGCACAGGTCGCCATAGCCATTTTGCCCTATGCACCTGCGTTTTCTTGATTGCCATACGTTCCAATGATAGTGTGAAGAGAAATGAGTCCCATGTTGTGCCGTGATTTATCACGTTTGTACAACCCATGTTGTGCCGTGATTTATCACTGCCGCCTTCCCATGTAGTAGCGTGATTTATCATGCACATATGCAACGATGAGTAGCGAGGTTATCGAACAGTGGTTATTTGTTCATATTGTAAGCAAGAACGCCTGGCAAATACCATGCCATGCAATTACTGCGGCGCACCCGCATCAATGGCGATGTACACGAACAATTCCGATTCTGCATGGTCACAGAGCGCAGTTATACAGGAAGTACCTTCCGCATCTGCAATGTCGTCTGCCCGTTCTTTCGCTCCGCTTCCATCATTTCCTTCAGGTGAACCATCTCAGAGTCAGGTAGAACAAGGTGATGTCAGCAAAGCCTTGATTCCATTCTCTCAACAGGGCGCAATGGGACTGCAACCAGCAGTATCCGCCACTCATGCACCCGTCGTGCCATTTATCCCCCAACAGGGTCAGGAAACATCGCTGACGATACCGGGATACGAGGATATGATTTATGTACCACCCATGTACACGAAGCCACGTCCGATTATTCCACGTTATCGCGCCATCAGTGGTTTTGTGAGCTTTCTACTCGTCTGCCTCATGCTCTGTGCTGGTGCTAGCTATTATGCAAAAACAAGTGGGATGCTGAACACGGTGAGCCACTTCATTACAGGTGGCAATCCGCCACCTACTATTCATACGAACAACTACTCGCTACCCGACCCACCGAACAAAATTGATAAGGGGCCAGCATACAATACCATACCGTCCGCAACAACCACCTTGCATCTCATTCAAAATACTATCGCTGTCCAGACTGACAGAGTATTTCATCCAGGTGAGGTGTTCGCACTTACTTATAGTGTCTATCCTCCAGGCAAAACGTCGGGGAAGGTCATCATCAAATGGTACTCCAACAACGTGTTATATCAGACCATCCCCAGTGACACAATAAAAGGTGGGGGAAGTACCAGTGCTTACGTCAAAATTGCATACTCGGAGCAAGCCGAAGGTTCCGTTGAACTCTGGTGGCAAGACCTGTCCACCAATCAGACGCAACTCGCGCAACGCCTCTATTTCGTGGTACGCAACTAAGTCACTATCATCAACAGGAAGTTCATCTAAAGAGAGCGAGAAGTGTAACCAAATTACACTTCTCGCTCTCTTTGATGAACTTCCTGTTACTTACATTGAGTATCGACGGAGACATCACCCATCACATGCACCTGACATGCAAGGCGCATATTCGGATTTTTCTTCAAGTCGCCACGCAGCCAGAACTTCTCCATGAAGGTCAAGGGATTAGTATTGACCGATGGTGAAACAGCAACACGATCCGTTCCACACAGGCCATTTCCATGACAGTTCAAAAACTTATACATGCCACAATAGACAGGGACATCATTCTCCAGGCCGGGATAGCGCACACTATCGCCTTCCTCAACCTGCACCTGTTTCTCTTCGCGTACAAACGTTATCGTTGGCACAATACACGCTCCTCTATCCAAAAAATATGCTTATAATAGCGGCTGTTCGCCGAATTTCTTCTGTCAGAATATAGCACAGAAGCCACAAGGCGTCAATTCAAACAAAAACTGTAGGGGCGTTATTCTATAACGCCCTGATACCCTGACGACTAATCTCTCAGAGGAAGGTGAAATGGTGGATGGCGTTACCAGGACGTTATAGAATAACGCCCCTACAGGGTACGGCATTATACAATGAAGGTGACGTAAATAGTTCGGGATTGCACTGTTGTTCCTGCGTCGCTATCGCTTAAGATTATCTGACCCTGATACGTTCCCGTGATGAGGCCAGCCCCATTGCACGCGATTTGCAGGACAACACTTTGGCCCGGCGCAAGCGTTCCAGAAGAGACACTGACCGCGAGCCAGGAGCCACCTACAGGCGATGGCGTTCCTGCCAATGATGCCGATGCTGTACTACCAGACGTTGGTGTGCCTGTACCTGCCGATCCCGATGTGCTTGATGTGGGTGCGCTGACCTGAGTTGTAGCAGTCCAATTGAGCGTTGCCGTCCCGGTATTGGTAATCGTGACATCCTGCGTGCTATTCGTTGTGTCCAGACTGAAGTTTGTTTGTGGTGCAACCCCAATCGCCGCCTGACTCGTGATAGTGATAGTCAGTGGCAGTTTCTGACTTGCTACTGTGCTTCCAGAATCGCTATCAGCAATGGTAATCGTACTCGTAAGTGTCGAAGGGGTATAGCTTGAGACGGTCGGTGCGACACTGATAACAGCGTTTGTCTGCGGTGCAAGGCTACCCGACGTGAGCGACAGCGGCGCGAAGGTTGCGCCATTCCCACTCTCAGTGGCTACCCAGTTGAGCGTCGCATTTCCTGTATTCGTAATCGTGAAGTCTTGCGGCAAAGGGTCATTGCCCTGCGTCGTCGTGAAATTCAGGCTACTCCCTTGTACGCTAATCACGGCGGCTGGTGGCGTCGTGAGGGTAAGCGAGACGGGAATTGATTTCGAGCTTCCACCACTGCTTATCGCAAGCATACCTTGATACGCACCAGCTTTGAAGCTAGCACTGCTAATTGCAACATTGACCGTTACCTGCCCACCTTGTGCTATCGTACCGCTGGAAGGGGCGACGCTCAACCAGTTCGTCGCATTATCGGTCATCGTCGTTGCCGACCAATCGAGCGATTGTCCACCGCTATTTTGCAGTGTCAAGGTCTGCGAAGCCACCGCTTGCCCTGTAAAAGACTGGAAAGTGAGTGATGTAGATGAAATCACCAGCGTGCCGGGCGCAACAACCGTCAAAAAGACAGGAAGTGAAGCACTGGCTCCTCCGCTTAACGTGATTGTGCCTTGATATGAACCAACCGCAAGTTGCCCTGCCTGAACCGTTACACTCAGTGTCTGGCTGCTCCTCGGCGTGATACTCCCGCTCGCCTGATTGACGTATAACCACTTCGCACCGTCGTTTGTTGTTGCCGCCGCTTGCCAGTTCAGTGTCTGCCCACCGCTATTTTGTAGCGTTATCGACTGTACAGGAACATTCTGCGTCGTCGTTGCAGAAAATGTCAACGATGATGGCGAGACATTCAAGGCGGCGGGAGCCGCTTTCACTCCCATTGTGACCGTCAGTTTGACAGTATTGTTGCTACCGTGCTGCGAAAATGTGATATGCCCCATGTAGGGCTTCGCTACAAGATGACTGCGATTAACCGTCACATTGACAAGCGTACTTCCTGAGAAGACATAGCTATTGTCGGTAGGTAAGGCGGTTAGCCATGCAGCATCACTGGCTGCCTGCCATGTCAATTGACCACCACCAGCATTGCTTAACGTCACCTGCCCACTTGAAGTCGTTCCGGCACGACCAACACCCAGATCGAGCGATGGTGTGAGAAGTTTCAACTGCGGCGGCGTCGATGAAGGTGCTTCCACCGTAATCGCCGCTGAACGGCTCAACTCCTGCGCATCATCGGTTGCATGAATGCTATGTTCACCCGTTACCCAGGTGGCAGGAACAACAATCTGCACTGAAAAGTCGCCTCTGCTATCCGTGAACGCTGTAAGCGGTTGCTGTTTCGCATCTAACACCACTTCATTCGTGCTGTCATGCGTAAACTTGACCAGCGTGTTCGCATCAAAATCGCGTCCACTGAGAACAAATGTATCGTTCACACGCAGAATAGAAGGATTGACGCTCAACACGGGAGAAGCTGAGACTGTGCGCGTTTTTATAAAAATGAATGCGAGAAGACCACTGGCGAGCAGAAAGAAAAGTACCGAGAGGGTAAGGAATATTCGTATAAGGTAATGCGGCTCACGTGAAGTATCAGGCCCGATGGGGCCAGTGATACGCACTGGACGTTCAGGGTATTCAAGCTGCTCCAGTGCAAGCTTTCGAGTGCGCAGCGCACGGCGTGGCATCGTTGTAGCGACGGCACTCCCCTGTTGCTCATGACGATGGCTCATCTCATGTCCATCATCTACTTCCTGTTGTCCATGTGAACGCACCCGTATATGTGTCGGTTCATCCTCGACTGCTACAGGGACAGTGGGCAACAAGATACGCTCTGGCTCCTTTGCATGAGGCAAACGAGGGGCAGAAACCTGTATATCGTCATCCGCACTCTCTCCCTCTTCCACAGCTTCACGCACGTCCGCTCGTGGAGCAGGGCGTTGAACCGCAATAAAACTTGATTGATACGGTTGGTCTTCTGGATGAAGACCAGAATAGTGACCGAGACGATGCGGTGACGCGGCTGGAAGCGATGGATAGGATGTCTCTTTGAGCGATGCCTTACGCCGTTTATCGAGCGTAGAATGTCCACAACGGCTACATATCTGTGTATCGGCACGCAACAATTTATGGCAGTAGGCGCAACGTTTTGTATCCATGCAAGCGTTTCAGGGGTCTATACCCGGTGCTTCAATGCTTCAACAGGTATGTTTCCCCTACCCTCCTTCGACGCCTGGTATTCTTCGTCGTGTGCTGTGACGGTACACTGATGAAATGGAAATA
>DAIQNC010000181.1:4043-7619 GCA_036788655.1 Ktedonobacteraceae bacterium | reverse complement strand
CCAAATACCATTTATTTGAATGGTAGTGTACCAGCATTGCTCAGATTTTACTAGTTGTTACTCAAGTTATAAAATAGTAAAACTTTTCCGTTCGAGGCAAATTGTATAAAAATACCACGTAAAGTTCTTCCTTACCTGTTAAGGATGTGCTATACTTTGCCTTAATTCCATATTCATCCAGGCATATTCATCACTCAGCAGTTTTGTGTCCTTCGAGAGACACCATAGAAGGTTATTCAGATGTTTTAATACATGCCCATAGAGCGGCAAGGAGTGAATCATGTTCTTAGTCAAGTTCCTTTTCCGTAACCTGAAAGGGTATCGTCTTCTGGTTTTGCTGGCTATCGTTGTAGCAGTTGCACAGGTCAGTTGCGATATTATCGCTCTTCAACCGCTCAAATGGATTCCTAGTAAGGCCCAGAATCCAGGGAACGATCCGGCATGTACCTTTCCTTTTCTTGGCTGGAATGATCAATCAGGACTACTCACCATCTTCGATACGTCGAGGCTCGATCCATCACTGAATACGCCTCCGGGAATCCCTCCAACCTCTCCCTGCCCTGCAAATCCTGCCGATCCTCGGACATTAACCAATCCTGATACCACGCATCATAGTGTGATTGGAGTGATTGTCTTTTCCGTGATTGTGTTGGTGCTTTTTTCCACACTGAGCGCATTACTTGTCTACCTTGAACTCTACCTAGCCTCGTTTATAGCGCAGAGTCTGAGCGCAAGGTTACGCACAAACCTCTTTGAGCATCTACAACGCATCTCGTTAGATTGGCATGGGAAGCAGAAAAAGGGCGACCTTGTACAGCGCATCACGGGCAACATTACCGATATTGAGAAATTTGTCACGGATGGTCTGGTCGATCTCTTAGTCGGTGTTTTGACACTGGGCGGTGTAGCTGCAATCATGCTATTTTACAGTGTGCCTTTCACGATCCTCTCCCTTGCTATTGCGCCCGCGCTCTTCGTGATTGTGTTGTACTATACACGAAATATAAAATTAGCCGCCAAACGACAGGCAAAGTCTGCCGGGCAGGTAGCTGATGTTGCAACTGAAGATATCAACGCCCTCACCGTTATCAAAGTATTCACACGCGAGGAACGTGAGGACATGCGCTTTGGTGGGAGAGTCAGCGAGAGCCGGGCTGCTGGATTGCGTGCAGGAAGTCTACAGGCTCAATTTACGCCACTGGTTGCCGTCCTTGTCGCACTTGGCACAGCGACGATTGTCGGAGTTGGCGGATATGTCGCGGCAGGTAATCCATTTAATGTTGGCCTTTTTCAGATAGGTGCTGGTACTATCGATGCTGGCCTCATCGTTTCGTTCCTCTTTTACCTCAAACTACTCTATCAGCCAATGCGCGACCTCTCGAAGCTGACAAACCTTGCCAACTCTGCTTCTGCTGGGGCTGAACGTATTCAGGAAGTCTTGGAGCAAGCACCAGAAGTGGTTGAAAGTAAGACACCTTACAACGGTCCGACACGACTACGCGGTGACATCGTGTTTGAAGATGTCTACTTCGGCTACTCTCCGCAACAGCTTGTCCTGAAAGGGATATCATTGCACATTCCGGCAGGGAAAAAAGTGGCTCTCGTTGGCTTGTCCGGCGGTGGCAAAACCACGTTGGTGAAGCTGATTCCGCGCTTCTATGAAATTCAACAGGGGACAGTACGAGTCGATGGAGTGGATAATCGCATGTACCCACTCAAGGTATTGAGAGAGAATGTGAGTATGGTATTACAGGACTCGGTTCTCTTCGAGGGTACGATCCGCGAAAATATCGAGGTCGGGCGACCTGGAGCCAGTGACGAAGACATCATCACAGCCGCGAAACAGGCACAAATGCATGAAACCATCATACGATTGCCAGATGGCTACAATACTCTTGTGCGAGAACAAGGAAAGAACTTTTCCGGTGGGCAACGGCAACGTATCGCTATTGCTCGTGCCATTCTACGTGATGCACCACTGCTCATTCTCGACGAGCCAACTGCTTCACTTGATGTCGAAGCTGAAGCAGAGGTGATGCGGGCCTTAGACACGCTGATTGTAGGACGTACTGTGCTTGTCATTTCCCATCGACTCAGCACACTCGGCAATGTAGATGAAATTATCGTGCTATCGAATGGGCGCATTATAGAAAAGGGAACCTACAAAGAACTCAAACGCATGAAAGGTATCTTCGCAGGACTTCTTGATGAGCAGAACCGTTACAGTGCCGAGCGCGTTGGAGAGCAATCAATTCTGCGATCAGCCTTTGTGCCTCTGCCAGTTGGAGACGATCCCTGGCAAGCACGACCAGTTCACACTCCACAGGCAGACAGATTCATTGCTTCACCGCCTCAAAGCAGACCCGTGACACCAGTTCCTCAACATGCACCGATGCCAGTCGATGCAGTCAAAGCCTACGCACCAGCAAGAGCTAGCAACGGGAATGGGAATAATGGAAACAAGCAGATGCCACGTGCGCGAATACGCATTGAACTTGATGGGAAAGCAATAGGAGAACGTGTACTGGATCAACCCACTTTGACAATTGGTCGTCTCGATGATAAAGATGTCCAGATTCCCTCGAAACGTATCTCACGTTTACACGCGAAGATACATTTGGAAAATGGCGCATGGGTGATTGAAGATGCAGATAGCTTAAACGGCATTACCTATCAAGGTCAGCGAGTTGACCGCCACGTATTCTCCAATGGAGACAAGATACTGCTGGCGTCCCAAACAATTCTTTCCTATGAGGCGGTGTAATATGATACAAAAGGCTCAACAAGCACCGTCAACGCCAAAAATTAGCGTGGGGCGTATTAGCTGGTGGCTATTGGTAGCAGTAAGCGTGGCACTACTCGTCTTCTTACTGGCATCAGAAATTATTCGCTTTTCCAGTCCTATCCAATTACAGAGGTTGAGGCAGGTGCAAGATATTCCACTACCGAATGCATTGTCAGGCTACAGCAAAAGTCAGAACCCTCTCGCGTCGGGTCAGGCAGAGCGTTTCGATCACTTTGATTTCCAGTCATACGATGCAGCCACACACCTGCTCTTCATCGTGCATACAGGCCCCAACCCGGACAAAGAGGCGGCTATTCTGCACAATCCCAATTTCAACCCTGAAACAGATGGGAATATTATTGTCTTCGATACTCAACTCAATAAAGTGGTCGGTCTTGTCCCTGTACCTCGTGCGGCTGGCATTATCGTCGCCCACGATTTAGGTAAGGTCTTTGTTGGCGATGCAGATGATGGCCGCATCTATGTCTTTAATGAGCAAAGTCCTTTTCAGATACTCTCAAAGATACAGCTTGACTCGCACGATGGCCCGGATGCTATCGAATACGACTCGGTTGATCATCTCATCTTTGTCGCTGACCCCGGTACACCAATCGATCCAGCGAATAGTGCCATAGTTGCCCTGAAAAATCAAAATGTGGCAGTCATCAATGCACGTACCGATACGCTCATAACAAGAATTCCTCTTGGTCTTGATATGCGTTTCGGTCAGAATCCGCGCTTTGGTGAGGATGTTGGACATATACAATTCGACCCCGTTTCCCATCGCGTCT
>DAIQNC010000181.1:0-4033 GCA_036788655.1 Ktedonobacteraceae bacterium | reverse complement strand
GGTCACGTTACCACTTGTTGACCCGGACAATCCCAAAGCGGTACAGACCCCGCCATCTTTTGTGGCAGTCATTGATCCCACCACATTAAAAGTCATTTCAGATATACGCTTACCTGATCAGTGCCTTACTCCTCATGGTATGGTGATAGATGCACAACAGCGAGAAGCCTTTATCGCGTGTGTTACATCTCAAAATCTCGTTCGTGTCGATTTGCAGACGATGAAGCCTTTCTCTGAACCTCTTTTACCTCTGGCTTTCAATCCTGACATTGTGCGCTTAGACCAGTCTGCACATCTGCTCGTTGTTGGCTGTGCGAGTGGCATTTCGCTCTTCGATGAAAGTGGAGGACAACTCAAGAAACTGAATAACTACTTTCTCGGCGGTGGTAGTAATCATACCATTGCTATCAACGAAGCACAGCAGATACTCTACCTACCACTACCAACAGTAGGAGATCGACCTGTTTTGCGTATCATACAGTATGACCCAAATGGAGTATGAATAGCAAGTATATTACCACAACTGTTTGTCTGCCATTGACATTACGTGTCATTGGCAGTATTTTTTATGCCAATTTTCTTGCTATTGGCACTATCCGTCAGAATTATTAGTAAGTATCATTTAAAGTATCAGATGGGAATGCAATCCTTTTTCTCCAAAAGGATACTGGAAGGCTACTGCACCTATCAAACGCCTATGTTGGCATCATGAAAGGCAATGTTATGAGTCGCTATCGTTACGTTCTGATTGATGTTTTTACCGACCGCCCCTTTGGGGGCAATCCACTTGCAGTTCTTCCTGATGCTCAAGGAATTGACGCGAAGACTATGCAAGCAATTGCCAGAGAATTCAACCTGTCAGAGACAACTTTTGTATTACCTCCGACTGAAAAGAGTGCTGACTACCATGTGCGTATTTTTACCCCGGCGGCAGAACTCCCCATGGCTGGACACCCTACAGTGGGTACAACCTTTGTACTGGCACAAGAGAGGCATCCAGCAGGTACACAACCAACAACTATGCTTCTGGAAGAAGGGGTAGGTATCATTTCTGTCACGCTCGATTGGAATAGCTCTCCTGCGCCTGGAATTACCATGCAACAGTTACGTCCTTCATTTGGGCCTCGTTTCGAGAACGTGAACGTGGTGGCGTCGATTCTCTCTCTTGAGCCTGACGATATCATATCCGACGTGCCGATAGAAGTTGTCTCCTGTGGCGTACCTTTCCTGATAGTCCCCATTAAAACGTTGCAAGCAATACAGCGCATCTCATTTCAACAGAGTCTATGGCAACAAGAGCTTGCCCATCTTCCGGGAATACTCGTCTTTACACGACAAACTCAGACACCAGACGCAGCTGTACACTGTCGCGTGTTTGCCCCTGCTCTGGGAATAGCAGAGGATCCGGCAACAGGGGCGGCAAATGGCCCGATGGGATGCTATCTTGTTCGGTATGGACTCGTTCCAACTAACACACAGAACATTTCTATTGTCAGCGAACAAGGGTTTGAGATGGGACGCCCCAGCTTGATGTATATAACAGTCGAGTATATCGACCGTGACATTCATCGCGTGACTGTCGGTGGTCATTGCATCTTCATGGGTGAAGGCGTCCTTGATATTCCTTCATCGGAAGAAGATAGATAAGAACAAAAAATTGAGAAGGATGTAGAAAACATATGCATATTGAACAGAAACTTGCCTCGCTTGGTCTCACTCTACCTCGCGGCACTATGCCCGTTGCAAACTTCGTCACAACGGTGCAAACAAACAATCTTCTTTTTGTATCAGGGCATATCTCGACACAGCTTCGTGGCAAACTCGGACGTGATGTGACAAAAGAGCAGGGGTATGAGGCAGCACGACAGATCGCGCTTGATATCCTCGGATCGCTTCATGATGCTCTTGGCGACCTTGATCGTGTCAAACGTTTCGTCAAACTACTGGGATTGGTCAATAGCACAGAAGATTTTACGGAGCAACCACATGTGATAAACGGAGCGTCAGACCTGCTCGTCGAAGTGTTTGGAACACAGGGACAACATGCTCGCTCTGCTATAGGCGTGGCTCAACTCCCTTCTAACGCCGCTATTGAAATAGAGATGATTGTGGAAGTAATGGAGTAAGACGATACGGTTGAAGGAGATTTACGCAATACCTCTCAGTACATCTTCGGTTGTCACAATTGTTGCAAACTCCTGATGAAGATTGGTAAGTGTTATTGCTTGAATCTCCTCTGCCCCATGAAGAAGGCCATCGGGGCCGATTCGATCAAAGGTTGCGGTGGCATCAGACACAAGGTATGTGTCAAAACCAAGATTACCTGCCATGCGTGTTGTTGTCTCAACACAGTGGTTCGTCGTCAGTCCCACGATAACGAGTGTTGTAATATCATTTCGTCTCAGACGCTCTTCCAGATCGGTTCCAATAAATGCGCTATTCACTTGCTTCTGAAGCACTGGCTCCTCACCTTGCGGATGCACAGGGTCTTTGATAGCATGTCCAGGAGAACTGACATGAAGAACAGACTGTGCATTGCGAGAACAATGTTGAATATGAAAAATGGGTCTTCCCGTTTGCCGCCATGAGTGTAACAGGGACACCATGTTTGTCTCAGCATCAGGATTGTTGCGACGCCCCCACACGGGATCATCAAATCCTTTTTGCACATCAATAAGAATCAGGGCCGTATTTTGAGGGAAGTAAAGCATACAATCCTCCAGTTTTTTCTAGCTAATCACGCTTTCTCATTTTCTGATTATGGTCGATTAGAACAGATTTCTGCTATCATAGCTACAAGAGTATGATGTTGATAAAGAAGCATCGCCGCCTCGTCCATTCAAGCTCAATGAAAGAACAGTTCGTCATATCCCTGTGAACGCCATGTGGGAACATGTCGTTCGCACCATGACATGAAACCTGACTCCATTTCTGCGGCTTCTCGGAATGAAGAGTCAATGAGCATCTCAATGTACTGCTCGCGTGTCATTCGGTTTTTTGTTGTGCTTTCCATGTTCTTCCTCTTTTGTTCGCTATATGAAAGC
The DNA here is from genome assembly GCA_036788655.1 of Ktedonobacteraceae bacterium. Classification (GTDB taxonomy): domain Bacteria; phylum Chloroflexota; class Ktedonobacteria; order Ktedonobacterales; family Ktedonobacteraceae; genus JBBQVS01. Next base: position 989 of record DAIQNC010000181.1, on the reverse strand, counting down.
TATCGAGAGAGAGACGTTGCGTCAGTGTGCCATGTGGATGTTTCGTTGCATAATGACCCAGAGAATTAGCATGATGGCAGTCAATGCAATGACATAGGGGAGCAAGGTCCACAGGCCAAAATGCTGTGCCAGATTGCCCGCTATCCAGGGTAGGAGTGCGCCTCCCATGCTGCCTAGGCTCGCCAGAAAGCCGATGGCACTTGAGAGGATGCGACTCTGAAGCGTCTCCGACATCAGTGCAATCGTGGTGGGGAAGATCGGACCCAGGCTAAAACCTGTCAAAAATAGTGCAAGGGCCGCGACAACCAGTTGAGGCATCGCCCACATGAGTACCATGCCCACAACGACTCCGCTCAAGCAGACTTCAATCAGCCGCCGATTGCCAATCCGTTGTCCCACCTTTCCCAGCAGCAAACGCCCCATCGTCAGACCGACCCAGTAGCCGCTCACAATCCAGCCAGAGAACAGGACTGGACCGCCTCGCGTCTGGGTAAGCAAACTAAAGCTCCAACTACCCAGGCTCACTTCTGTCCCCACATAGAAGAGCAGAAACAGAGCCGCCAGCCACACCACATACTGACGCAGTGCCAGGAAGAGAACATTGCCTTCCGCTGCTCGCTCTTTCTTCTCAGCCGCCCTCGCTCTCCTGGGAAAAGCGAGGCTCATGCCGAGAAATACCAGAAGTGCTACGCCGATCCAGACGACATAAACGCTGTTCCACATCAGACCGAAAACCAGGAAGCTTGATGCCACCAGTGGGCCAAGCAGCGCACCCATCCCATAAAAGGCATGCAGGTAGTTGAGCAGGGCCGTATTCTCAGGTAGGCTCGCAATATAGGAGTTCAACCCCGCGTCGAGCATCGCACCGCCAAATCCAATCGGCACAATGCCTACCAGCAGCAGTAGAAATGGTGGTCTGCTACTCAATAGTACAAAGCCCAGCCCCATCAGCAGCGTTCCCAGCAGCAGAAAGTGGCGGTTTCCCAGTT
>DAIQNC010000180.1:5463-7623 GCA_036788655.1 Ktedonobacteraceae bacterium | reverse complement strand
CCCACACACCCTGCTCGTCTTCGGTACGGTAAGCATGTGCATCGAAGTGACGCGGCCCATCGTAGCCGTTATCTTCTAGCAACTTGACGAGGAAGAAGAGATTTTTGATGTTCTCGCTACCGAAGCGGAAGTCCTGGTCATAGCGCGGTCCCTTCTGGTCATTCAGATCGATGTGGAACAGTTTGCCAGCTTCGAGTGCCTGTGCCACACTATGCACGAAGTTGAGACCCGCCATATACTCGTGTGCGACCTCTGGATTGACACCAACCATCTCAGGATGATCGAGCGTATAGATGAAAGCGAGCATATGACCAACTGTTGCGAAGTACGTATCAGAACGTGGCTCATTCGGCTTGGGTTCAAGTGCGAAACGCATTCCGTAGCCCTTGTCGTTGGCATACTGACACAGGAAGTTGATAGCATCACGCATCCGTTTGACAGCAGTTACAGGATTTTTGCTTGCCTCAGAATCGACGCCTTCACGCCCACCCCAGAAGACATAGGTTTTGGCTCCAAGTTCGGCTCCCAGGTCTATTGCTCGCATTGTCTTCTGCAAGGCAAAGGCTCGCACGGCAGGGTCAACCGAAGTGAAGGCTCCATCTTTGAACACTGGATGGAAGAAGAGGTTGGTCGTTGCCATCGGCACAACCATCCCATAGTCCGAGAGAGCCTGCTTGAACTCGCGCACGATGCGGTCTCGTTCGGATGGAGTCGCGTCGAATGGCACAAGGTCATTGTCATGGAAATTGATGCCCCATGCTCCCAGTTCTGAGAGTTTCTTGACAATATAGACAGGGTTCAATTCTGGGCGCACAAAGTCGCCGAATGGGTCACGTCCACGATTGCCTACCGTCCAGAGGCCAAAACTAAATTTATCAGATTTCTTCGGCGCATACTGGTCACTTGTGATTTGATTCGCTGGTGCTGTCATTTTCCTTCGAGTCTCCTTCTCTAAGTTATTAGCCGACCAGGACGACCACAAGGGATCGTCCCGACCATACACAACATCCTATTGTCGGGGCGATCCCTTGTGGACGCCCTGGCTAACGAGGCTATACCTATAGAGTATCACATTCTCTTAGACTTCCTGCCTTTGACGAAAGGCGGCGCGTACCAGTTTGATTTCATCGAAGGAATACTCGTCACCCAGGATATCTTTAATTGGACGCATCGCGGAATCGCCCACTTGCTGAATCACTTCAACAATCGCTTGATAATGCTCCTCTGAGACCAATCGCTTGACATCAATATCCTCGCCCATTTCGATGAGTTCAGCAACATGGGTTGCAATAGTGCCAGTTGCCAATCCACGCTCTCTGGCAATCTCCTCAACATTCATGCCCTGCTTATATAGCTCAAATGTTAGTTGACGGCTCGGTGAGGCAGAATATATCTTTTCAACGCGCTGGTCTGCTTTCACCTCTACAGGAGCTTCGATACCGACCGGAATATTGTTATCCTCACAGTACAGCCGTATCTCCTCAGTGAAAATGGTAAAGTAATCTTCCAACTTCTTGCTACCAACACCGGGGATACGTGCGAAATGTGCGCGGGTCTGTGGTCGCTGTATCGCCATTATCCTTAGTGTGTTATCAGAGAAGATGACATAGGGTGGCACACCATGTTCGTCAGCAAGGATTTTTCGCAGATTTCGCAAATGATAGAATACACGTGCAGCATCTCTATCGAAGTGTTCGTTTGCCACCACAACTTCTTGACGCAGTTCCTGTTTCACTACGACAGGAGCGACTACTGTAGCAACTTCAACGGTTCGCAGATTGTGTTCGACCTCACGGGCAAGCGGCGTGAGTTTGAGAATAGGGTAGTTATTGGAGTTGTCTATTTTGAGCAAGCCCTGTTGTACAAAGGCTCGTGCGAGCCTCTGCCACTCGTCCGCACTATGGTCTTTTCCAATGCCGTAGGTCGAGAGCTGATCGTGTCCAAAATCGCGTATCTTCTTTGTATTCGCGCCTCGCAACACCTCGATAATATACGTCATACCGAAGCGTTGATTGGTTCGCCCAACACACGAGAAGAATTTTTGCGCGTCGATGGTATGCTTGAGGACGGAGACGTTCATCAGAGGTTCAGGTTCCGCGACTTCCAACGGCGGCACCTCGAATTCATGTTCGCCATACAGGTGCAGGGCTGCTCGACTTG
>DAIQNC010000180.1:0-5453 GCA_036788655.1 Ktedonobacteraceae bacterium | reverse complement strand
CCTGTAGACAGGTATCGCAATTGTGGCAATTCTGCGGTGTCCAGTCTTCACCGAAATAGGCGAGTAGCACACGGCGGCGGCACTCTTTGCTATCACAATATGCGATGACCTGTTCAAGCTGGTCATAGGCAACCAGTTTCTCATGATTGTTCTCCTTCAGTTCAATCATGCGATGGATGGTATAACGGTCATTATAGTTGAAAAACAGGATACAGCGAGCAGGTTGTCCATCACGTCCAGCACGGCCCGACTCCTGATAGTACCCTTCAAGCGTTTTCGGCAGGTCGTAGTGAATAACAGCACGTACATCAGGCTTCGCTATACCCATTCCGAAAGCCACCGTCGCCACCAGCACAGGAACATCATCACGGATGAAACGCCGCTGGTTTTCTTGACGCTCCTCATTCGACATTCCTGCATGATATGAGAGTGCGCTGATACCTTCGTGCCGTAGCGATGCACTCAACAAATCGACATTCTTACGTGTTTGAGCATACACAATAATTGATGTGCGCGGGTCATCCGCTGAAATATTCTGAATAAGTTGCACGAGATCAGAAAAAGCGTTTTTATCTTTCTGGAACACTTCATAGGAGAGATTGGGACGATTGAAGCTAGCTATATGAATAAATGGACGACGCAAACGCAGTTGTGAAAGAATATCTTGTCGCACTCGCTCCGTTGCCGTTGCGGTGAGTGCCAGCATAGGAACATCTGGGAAATGGTCACGTAACGACCCTAGCTGGCGATATTCTGGACGGAAATCATGTCCCCACTCACTGACACAATGCGCTTCGTCCACTGCAATCAGCGACAAGCCTACTTCCTGCTGCACATTTTCTAACAGATAAAGAAAATTGTCGCCCATCAGACGCTCAGGAGCCACATATACGAGCTTGATACGACCTTCCAGCAGATCATGCTCACGTCGCGTTCGCTCATTGATATCGAGTGTACTGTTAATGAATGTCGCCTCAATGCCATTCTCGTGTAGACGCTCCACCTGATCCTGCATCAGCGCGATAAGTGGTGAAATAACAACGGTCACGCCCGGAAGCATCAAGGCAGGTAGCTGATAGGTGAGTGATTTACCGCCGCCCGTCGGCATCAAAATAAGTGAGTCTTTTCCTCGAAGAACCTGTTCGATAATATCACGTTGACCGGGTAAAAATGTGTCATAACCAAAATATTGTTTGAGTGCTGAATCAATAAAAGTTGTACTAATCGCCATGCAACTACCCCTCGCTCAATAGAAGATTGATACTGCGTGCTATTGTAGCGTATTGTAGAACGTTGGGCAATGGGTCGATGATGTAGGGACGTAATTCATTACGCCCATGTAGGGATAAGCACACGGGCGTAATGAATTACGTCCCTACATCATTGGAAGTACAGCGAATCCATAAAGGTTGAATTTCTTCTATCGGCAAGTCAAAAAAACTCAGTTGTTCATCCACACGAAAGAGCTGTGTGAAATCTTGTGGCGCGAAGGCTTTTTTCAGACGTGCAGCATAGGATGTAACAAGAACACCTAGATAGTGGTCAACATCATAATCACGGCGATTAGCTATCTCGAAACGCTCCATGATAGCAGTATTCTCTTTATTCGCTTTTTCAATTTGAGGCTCGTTCATACGTTCCGTGTCATCATCCCACTCGTTGCTAATCGCTTGCTCCTCTGCCTCTTCTGGCAACCAGACATACTTTTTATCAGCAGAACGGTAGAAACGCACACGTTCCCCGGCAAACCAGCGTGTACGTCCGGCATTGAGCAACGCTTCATATTGAGGCTCAGGATGGGTGGCACGTGAGGCCAGGTAAGCTTCAGGTGATTTCGAGAGACGAACACGCGCCCCCATGTCTGTCGCCGGATAGTCACGGTTACGAATTGCATCTACCGTTTCAAGAAAGATACGACGCACTCCGACGATATCACCCATCAACGTACATGGCAATACTTGACGTAAAAACCGCTCCCCGAATGGCTCGGCACGGCTCGAACGCAAGGCCACACCATGCACAACAAGCCTATCGTCATAGGTAAACAGTGCATAGTTTTTGACTTCGTGACTGAGCATGGCACGATAACGTCCCTCGTATTCAAGACGTATACCCGTAGGCAGTTCCGACGCGATTTCATCTACAAGGGCGCGTTCTTGCTGCTCTGTCCATCCATCAGGCACGGCAAAATAGACGCCATCAGTATCAGCCTCAATGAGAGCCATGCCACGCTGTCGGAGTGCATCGAGTACCTGATTGAGAACGGTACGCCCCCGTTGCGTCACTTCACTTGCCGCACGTCCATCAGCAAAGAGAGCCATCGTTCCCGCACCCATATAGCCATAAGCCGCGTTAATCAATATCTTCATAGCTGCCTGAGTCGCGTTGTGACTATTCGCCTCTATCGAGTTCGGTACGGCCTGTTTCGCGGCGGATTTGTGCATAAGACGCAAATCTGTAAGCTGACCGAGGATTTGCAGTAGCACTCCGAGACGATCACAGGATGGGCCGATTTGAAATGTTCGCATCAGCGAGGGATACAACGAGGCAACATCGGCCTTGACAACCTGTTGTGCGACTCCTGCCGCAAGAAGCAGCGTCGCTCCACCCTCATGTGGCGTCCCATCATCACTGCGTTGAGCCGCGAAGCGTGGAAGCGCGGCATTTGCTCGCAGATAGGCACGTACCAGAATTGGCTCAAGTATGCCCATCGCCGGCCCTGCTGAGGCAACACGTTCATAGCGACGCGGAGCCATGCCTGCTAGCGCGAACGGCGCACCCTGCAAACGCCGTGACAGACCATCAACCTCAATCACATCGTCCAGTGCATAATGCTTCACAGTATCAGGATCGCTACGATAGGTCTCGAAGATGGCTTCTCCGTCGATATACACGCGATTCGGCGGTGCGATGCCAAAATAACGTGCCGCCTCTTTCAAACGATGCCCTGGCATATCGCGCACGACAAAATCGTGTCGGCGTACCGCGTCGAGCGTATCTATCAACTCACGCCCTGCTACACTATAGCGTACTCGTTTCCGCGCTTCTGGCCCAATCGCAAATGTCTCCTCACGCCGCTCCAACAGCATCGGCCCACCCTTACGCCCAAGTTCCAATGGAATATGATACTGTGCCGCTCGCTGTTCAAGAAAGAGCAAGTCGAAGCCAAACAGGTTATGATTTTCAATCACATCCGGGTCACGCTCACGGATAAGCTTGCACAATTCAACAATCAGACGTGGCTCATCCTCTGGCATCGGTGCTTCAAGAATCGTCGAAAAGCCCCGATTGTCCTTTACAGCTATAAGAAATATGCGCCCACGTCGAGGGTCAAGGGCGGTTGTTTCAAGGTCGAATTGCAGACGGTGCAGGTCTTCATAGACAAGGCCACGAAAATATACACGCCCGGTCAACATCAGGTATTGCTCGACAGGCCCAACGCGGTAGTAATCATCCGATAGCTCATTGACGCTTGTAATTCGTCGGTTGAGACGCTGTGACGCTCCTGTACAAATCGTTCGTTCGAGAAAACGTCCATCACGTGCAGACAAGAGATAGCGGTAAGCATCATCAGGGCCGTCGAGCAGGCGGTAATTCAGTATGCCGTTACTCGCACCCGGAGCAGTATGAGGTTGCAGAGCAGGGCCGATATGTATAAGGTCTGCCAGTGATGCGGCAAAGAGCCAGGGACGAAATCGCTCCGTTGTGCAAACCACATGCTCCCCATCATTCCGCTTCTCACGTCGCCACACAATAGCGCGTCCATCACGCGATGCCCATACAGACACAATGCCTTGCGTGGTATCCCATCCAAACAGGTGTTCGTCGCTTGCCTGTATGTGTTGCTCATGAGTTGATGACGAGGTTATAGTCATAGCATCCTTATCAGGTTTTCATTATAAACGTTTGTTCTAAGTATAGCACATGCCCCATGTAGTGCCATGATGTATCACGGCTGTTCTGCTATTGATACACAGCCGTGATACATCATGGCACTACATGGGGAGACGCTGCCGATAAATCGGCGAACTACAAATAAAAAGAGACGAGGCGTTGCAACCTCGTCCCTTGAAAATGTGTCTCTCTACGCACAATGCATATGCTGATATTTCGTGGCTCCGCTCAATACAGTGGTCTCATATGTGTTACATGTACTTACATCTAAACGATATGCGCCACTGTTATTGACATGTCCACTCGCGCCAGCTATATCCATCTCGTACAAAAATGGAGTGTGCCGCCTGTATATTCGCCATCGCATCATAAGGAGAAAGTCCTGCTTCTGGCGTGGTATACCAGGTGCTGGGATAGAGAATCTGAAACAATCCTGCTGCATGACTTCCACCAATTGATGTTGGATTGTATGCGTTCGGATTCAAACCCGATTCGCAGGTTGCGATTTGCACTGCGGTAGGCGCATCCGCACCGAATACCTGGTCGATCATGGAAACAATGCTTCCAGAACCACCACTACTCGGCGGTGGCGTTGCCACAGGCTGAGTTGGTACAGGAGTGGGAGTCGGAACAGTCGCTGTTACCACAGGTGCAGGAGTCGCTGTGACGACTGGTGCTGGTGTAACAACTACTCTAGCAGCTCTCGCTCCTGGCAATTGCGGTGCAGTTTTACGAGGCTTCGATGTTTGACTCTGGTGAAACTGCCGCCACACGACAGAAGAAACAGCTTTTCGCGTCTGAATTTGATGCGAAATTGGCGAGGTTGCTGCGACAGCTAACTGCGGTTTGGATTGCGTTACGGAACTTGTACCTGTATGTGAACTAGAAAACGCACTGAGTGCTAGCATTGCTCCCAGCAGCACACAGGCAAACACACCCGCAACACTAAACTTAACGACCTTACGATTTTTACTATACTGTTGTGTATACTTACTGTTGTCCTGATGAGATTGCAAGAAACGTCCTTTCAACGTGCCATTGTACAAGGTTCCTGCTTTACCACGAATAGTAAAACAGCAGAGTAGGGCAGTAAACACGGTTGTGTTTAGCCAGATAGCTTGCAAGGAAACTCTATTCCTTGTATACCTACTATGAAACGGCTTCTACATGGCACAAAATTCGAGCTAGATAACTTCCTACGTTTTCACGTATGCCACACGACATACATCCGCATATTTCTATGCTCGCGCAGGAGACACCTGGATAGTATAGCAAAGATTGTCAAAATCACGGAGAAACACGGTGGAATATAGGCTATATGGGCTATATTCCACCGTGTTTCTCCGCTTTCCAGAAGATTTCTTCTTATATTCCTACTTTTCCGATGCTCTCAATCACCTCACTCAACAATTGTGGCAGGATACCGAACGAGTACGACATCAATGCGGCTTCGTCTCGCTGATGCGCTCCCTGACCATAGGGACCAAAGTCTACCACAGGAATATCCAGTTTCGCTATTTCATTCAGAGGAAGATTGTATGAACCCGGAAGTTGTTCAG
>DAIQNC010000179.1:0-7627 GCA_036788655.1 Ktedonobacteraceae bacterium | reverse complement strand
GGAGGTAAGCGATGAAGCAGAGGTTTTCTATGAAAAAAAGTATGTTTACCATTATCGCGTTGATAGCGATGCTAGCACTTTCATCGTGTGGCTTTCCTGGCATTACATCCACATCGGCACAGTTACCAGTTGTCAGTACGACGCCACAGGCACAGTCATTGCCGCCCGTTCGCTTTCCAGAGGACGAGGGAGCGCACAACGATCTGACTGAGTGGTGGTACTATACAGGCCACCTCAGTGCTATAGATGCACAGGGGCCGCATACCTATGGCTTCGAGCTAGTCATCTTTCAGGCACTGCGTAACGGCTTCCCACCTGTGTATGCCGCGCACTTTGCTATTAGCGACATCACACGGGGTCAGTTCCATTTTGCTCAACAACGTGTGCTTGAGCCGAACGCGGTCATTCCAAATGGCACATCGACGCAAGGTATCAACGAACACGTCGGCACATGGACAATTCAGGGACTCAATGGCCTGGATCATTTACACGCAGATATGCCCAACTACACCATTCAACTGAATTTGCAAGGTCTTAAACCTGCGACACTCCACAATGGCAATGGGCTTATTACCTATGGAGTCGGTGGCTTTTCCTATTATTATTCTCGTACACGTATGGCAGTTTCTGGCTCAATTATTGACCATAACCAGACGTATAGTGTAACTGGATTAGCGTGGATGGATCATCAGTGGGGCAATTTTCTCTCGCTTGGCGGTGGCGGTTGGGACTGGTACAGTATCCAGTTGCACAACAATACCGAGATGATGCTCTACTTCCTACACGATGCGAACGGCAATGTTACTTCAACCTATGCCGATTATATCGACGCGAACTCAAAAGATTACCTGATACCGACAAGTGCTGTTCATGACACCGTGCTTGGACATTGGGCCAGTCCTGTAACCCATGCGAACTATCCTTCCGGCTGGAAACTGGCTATAGACGACCCACATGTGCAACTTTCATTGACCATCACGCCATTGCTGAAAGACCAGGAACTTGTTGTGTACCAATCGACGGGCAATAGTTACTGGGAAGGTGCTGTAGGCATTCAGGGGCAACATGCTGGAGTAGCCATTCAAGGTGAGGGGTATGTAGAGTTGACGGGATACACTCATGCATAGGTATAGTGTTCAACGTGAGAACATTATCTCCACCATTCTATGCTCACTGATAAAACCAGCTTTCTCAATGGCTTTCTTTGATGCATGATTGTGAGCGGTACATGAACAGATCGGCTTCCAGCCGGATTCATAACAGTGTTTCTTTAATTGGATGAGTATGTAACTACCCAATCCTCTTCCACGATACGATGTAGCAACTATCATACCTAGATCGGTATAGGGTGTTTGTGTATGGTTGGCAATACATTCTCCTGTCGCTACCAATACCTGCCGATCATACAAAACAAAAAGTTCTTCACGATTGAGGCGTTTCTGTATGAATGCCTCAATCCATTCTTTGGAACCTTCCGTATTTGCTCGATAAAAGCGTATGATAGTATCTAACTCTCTCTTTTCCGCTTTTCTAAGAACACTATTATTGAGGCCAGATGGTAGCTCTCTCTCTGTGTTATCGTGAAAAAGGTAACTATGAGGTTTGATGCTTATCTGAGCGTCAAGGCATAAAGAGAAATACAGAGGTTCTATAGTGCTGACTATAGCGTGCTGAATGCCATAGGTCGAAATAACCCAATGGAAAATTTCCTGAGACCGGACTTGATGGGTCTTTAAGAGGTGGAATCGCAGCAAATAATTGTTGGAGTCGATGCAGAAATGCCCTATGTGCTGCTCTTGATCCCGAATTTCCCAGAAAGCCGCGTGAGTAATGACTGCACCTTCCCACATCCCATCCATAGGAGCCACAAGAGTCTGTAGGTAGTCATTTCTTAGTTGCTGTATTACATGAGATTGCTCAATCTGAAAACAAGCTATCATTGAAATAATATACTCCTTACATAGATTAATGCATTCTGGAACAACATACCACATGCAATGTGTCTGTACGAAAATGTTGAGACGTTCTCATAAGTGTCTTGTCCTCTTCCCCTGATAAACACATCATCAAGGCTCGCTTTGATGATATAGTAAAGCTAATCTTTTTTCTGTATCAGATAATCTAGGAGGCAAAGATGGAAGCAGGAGACATAGAACGTTACCTTGCTGAGTTGGGGGCTGAACTACAGAACCGAGGACTCAAAAATCCGGTTCGCATCCTTCTGATAGGGGGCGCATATATGCTCCTCCTTGCTAATGCACCTCGTTCCACTAAAGACATAGACATCTTCTGGCTTGATGAAGATGGACTGCAACGAGCGTATGCTCCGCTTCGTGAGAGTGTCCAAGTTATTAAACAAAAACATGGCCTTGATGGTGACTGGTTGAACTATCTTGCTCAGATGCTTATGTACGATGAAGTGATCGTACCTGATGGCAATTTGTGGAAACAGTTTGGTCCACTCCATGTCTATGCTCCGCCTATTGAATATATCCTTGCACTCAAAATCATCGCAGGGCGCGACAAAGACTATGATGATTGTGTTATACTACTTCCAAAAACAACTATCCAGTCGCGTGAACAGGCTCAGAAGCTATTGGAGCGATATATCTTACCTGATGGGCAACAGAAGAACAGTGAAAGTATCGAAAATATGCTAAACAAACTTTTTAGGAAGGAAGCCTAACCATGACATTTGAAATGTTGCGGCTCATGGCACAAGATTACGCTGACCGATATAAAGAACCACCATCACTGCCTACAGTTGTAGATACTATGGTGTATGCCTACCAACGGATTTGCCAGGGAGAAGACCCCTGGACAGCCCTCGGAGATTTTTCTAACGCTTGGTTTAGCTACGCAAAGCATATCCGACCCGATCTAGTAAGGGAACCGTTGATCAAACCAGAGCAGGAAACTGAGTCTACCCAACGTTGGGCGGCATTTTGTGCCGCCTCTGTCGAATACCTGTGTGGACTGCATCACCAAAGCTGCCCTGAGTGGGTATACGACTCCTCTTATATGCTCAATGCTCCATGGTGGTATACCCCACATGCGGACGATCCAACAGTCCGAGAACACACTCGAAGAACGACCCCCCCACCATTTGCTCGCCGCAACATCTTTTGCAGTAATAGGCTCTATCAAAACAAATACGAGATGTACGAGTGGATTCAGGAAGCTATTGTCAAGGGCATGACAGATGTACATGAAATCCAACGCTATGCTCGACAGAAAGAACTTAGCTTATACGGAGCCTGAGTTCATCAAGAAATTTCTATGGGATGAAAACCTTCTCACCTCATTAGCTCTCTCATCAGTTTTACCATGTGGGTATCTTAGTCCGTCCAACAAACTGCAATTCGCCATCCACCACCGCAAGATAGTCTTGCTGTACCAGATAATCCCCTGCTTGATTTGGACTAAAGGTGACATAGGCCAGTGCATTCTGAAACAGCATGCCACGCTGAATGGGCCTGTTATCATTGGCTTGTAACATTGAGAGCATACGCATTCGTAGGCCACCGTACCAGATGCGTGTAAGAAATGATTGTCGGACGATAATTTGCTTATCTTGTACGCCAAGCTTGTTTTCTAAAGGAGTCGAGACGAGTTGGAGCATTCGAGCGCGGCGTGAGGCACGTGCTTCTATCGAGTACGAGAAATGAACATCGCCGGAGAGCGCGACAATATCGTGTTGGCGTTTCGAGAGTAATTGCACAAGCTCTCGCCACGTTTGTGAATATGCGGGCCAGTGGTCGAAGCTCATACGGTTAGCAAGATGTTGTTGCAGGTGGGCCAACTGCCTTCCTAACCAGCGTAAAGGCGGCATACTACGTTGAAGGAAGCGCACACCCGCGACATACTCCACGAAGCCAATAATCGGTGGCAAGATGATAGGAACGGATGAGACGAGTATTGAAACGGTGTCATCATGTTGTTGTATCCAATCCTGTAGTGTTGTCATCTGTGCCTTGCTCAAAATGCGTGTTGGCGCACACATGTCCGCGTCATCGTTATCGAAAATGGAGGTGCGCTCAGAGCGAGCATTCATCACGAAAATGGGTGGTGTCGTGGCTATCTCATAATGCCAGTAACCGTGTACCTCGCCGAGAACTTCCTGACGAATCTCGTCTCGTAACTGTTCTATCACATCCTCATAGTGTGCCTCTTGCATGATTCGCATAAGTGGATGCTCTGTATGCTGAGTTTGCGCAAGGTTGCCCCATCCCTGATAAACCCAATAGGCAACAAGACCATCGACAATCAGTTGCTCCTGCTCACTTGCGAGCATGGAGGCACACCACTGAGGAAACTGATTCCAGTTGTTAGTAATCTCGTGATCGTCAAAGATGAGGTAGGTGGGCAGGATAGCAAGTGCCTGACGGACATCGGGGTCGGCTGCCCATGCATAGGTGTAGAGGGACGCGAACTCTTCAAAGGTATGTGCGCCATCCTTCAATTGTGGATATGCCTGTACCATCACTTCTGGTGGTTGGTCGGCGTATATCTGGTCGCCGATGAGCAAGAGCAGGTGAGGCCATGCAGTCTCTCGTTGCTCCCAGTGGTTCCGAAGCCAGCGACCAAGCGCACTGAGTGCATCGGTTTGAGGCGAAACATACTTACGACAAGAGCCATAAGCAATTCGCAACGCGGCATTCTCTGCCTGTGAAGGTGCATTCATCGTCCGAAAATGCTGTACTGGTAACGATGGAATCTCTATTACGCTCTCGTCCGTGCTGATACGAATGCGATAGCTATACCATGTTGCAGGTTGTAGCTGTTCAATATGTAGCACAGCATAATAGCGACTCCCAACCGTGATGGTATGTGCCATACAATTTCGGACACCACCGGTACTTTCGGGTAGTTTCTGTTGCGATGAAATAAGGGGTGCTGCCTCTGTTGAACATGATACAATATCGAGTGTGACACAGCATTCGGTTGTCAATTCGAGCCAGATAGTTGCAGAATCGGGTTCAGTGGCACGAAGCAAGGGGCCGACGCGCACATAGCGCACATAGGATGAAGAGGCTTCGGATGTATCTTTTATGCCCTGATTGTCGGGTGAAAGCATAGGAAAATCTTCTCCTTGTCTGTCGAGTGATAGTATTCTATCGTCATTCGCTGCTCACACAGAAGACACATGTATAAGAAAATGCTCTCTTCGAGGAATTGACGAGTATATGTACTTCCATGATATACTTGTTTTAGCTTACAAGCAAGAGCAATTCAACGTACTTTGATTCATAAGAAGGTTACATATGTGAGCGGATATGTAACGTTTGTAGTAATATTTGGTGTTATGACAGAGACGCATGTTTGCAATGCGGGAAATGGGATGTTCTCAAGGTGGAAGTTGGTGGTATGTTGAGAACGACACACGATAGTGCATATTCTGAAGTTGATGAAGAAAATATGCACACTGTATCTGGGGAACTTACACTTGTAGAACGTCTTGCCCGTGCAGTATCCAGTATAAAAGGAAGGCATCTTGATTATGCTTTTCTTGCATCGGAGTTGACGCATGCCCTTCCATTTGACGTGTTGGGTATTGTGTTGTTGCGTCACGATGGGCAGGCGGTTCGAGTCGCAAGCTGTGTACGAGATGAAGCTAGTCCGTATACAGAAGGTCTTCCGCGCTGGCATGTTCACAATCATCAACATCCGCTTGTCGGCTCCATGTTTGAGCGTATGATTGGTAATCCTGCATTACAGATAGGTGAGTACCCGGATGGCCTGGATGGATTACCCTCGCGCTGTGGTGATGTGCTGGCGAATTTCCATCACTTGCACTCAACGTGCCTCGTACCACTGCAAGTCGAATCACGTATCTTAGGAACACTGGAACTGGGAAGTATTGCGCCACACACCTATTCCGATAAGGGAACGCAACGCCTCGTAAACGCGGTTGCTCAGGTACTGGCTACTGCTATCGAGCGTGCTCAACTTGGCGGAAATACACAGATACAGGACAGGCAACGACAAGCTCTCAAAAATGTTTCGACTGCGCTTGCATCCAAAGTAGATGTAAACGTTGTTCTAGATCATATCACTACTGGTATTTCCAATGCCTTGAATGTTGCCTCACTGCTCGTGACCTTTGATGCGAACGAACAACACCTACAACTCGTTGCTAAGGCGAGAGTAGAAATAGCAAATCTTTCAATCCTTACCGATGATAAAGACAATTTTGACCAGACTATCGTTGGATGCGTGATACACCAACATCGGCCCTTCCTCTCGGACGATATTGAGTGTGATACACGGTTTCCTGCGAGTCGTCGCCTCTATACGCAACTCCATATGCGTTCAGTTCTCTGCTATCCACTTATTGCAGATACGAAAGTGTATGGAGTTTTGCTTCTATGTACACCTGAATCAGGTGGCTTCACACCGCTCAAAGTAGATATTGTCGGCCTGTTTGCCAATCAAGCTGCCATCGCCATTCGTGAGGGAATGTTGATGGAGGCGGCGAGCCAACGTCAACACTTTCAACAGGCGATAGAGCAACTTGAGCGCGAAGTGCATGAACCGCTTTCCGATGAGGAAGAGTTGCGCCTGTTTAAGCAAGTACGGGTCGAGGTCAAGCAGACATTTGGCACAAACCTGTCGAGCCTTTTGAAACTGATCGGGAATAATCTCCTTACGAAGGATGAGCGCACGAACCAGATAGTTGTTGGGAACGAGTTACCGCATCGGGAGACGGTGGAACAAGTAAAAACGGTACTGGTGAGTGCGGATATGCTCAGTTCACTGAGTAGTCTCCTTGTACGTCAGGAGCAAGCATCGCATGGTGTAAGAGATGCATGGTTTGTGAGCGATCTTGTTAGTCAGTGTGTCTACGTAAATCCTCTCGCGGAGTCATTGTGTAATGTTCGGTTGACTGATATCGAACAACAAGAAGTAACGCTTGAGATGGTATTTACTCCATTATTTCCACGAGTCCGTAATGTTGAGGAAGTACGAAGCTACCTTCAAGCGTTTATACGAGATGATCTGCCTGAGCAAACAGTGCGTTGCATCGTTGCTCAAGAAGTTCTTTCCTTGCATCCTCTCGTAGCACAGCAGTTTCAGGAAGAAACAGGTGTACTGACAAGGCAGCGTGTAGAAAATAGTACAGATAAATATTATCAATTGCTTCGCCATCCTCTGCATAATCAACAGGGGCGGCTCATCGCCTATGCACTCCAGGCGCGTGATGTTACTACTCAGGTGCTGGATGAGATCAATAAATCAACGTTGCTTTCAGCAGTATCACATCATCTAAGAACTCCTTTGACGACGATTAAGGCTGCTGTGACAGGGCTGTTGCAAGACGATGTTCCGTGGAGCGTACAAATGCAACAGGAGATGCTGGAAGACATCGACCAGGAAACGGATCACTTAACTGTGCTTGTCAATGGGCTAGTCGAACTGTCACGTATCGAAATGGGAGCATTGGTTCTCGAAAAAACATGGTGTGATATTGAAGAGGTTATATATGCTGCTCGTGATAACGTGCTTCAAGCTATCGGTACACGTCCTATTCACATTCAAATGGCCGAAAAACTACCGCTTATCTATGTCGATTATGTACAAATTGAGCGCGTAATGTACAACTTGTTCGAGAATGCTGTATGGCATA
>DAIQNC010000178.1:0-7627 GCA_036788655.1 Ktedonobacteraceae bacterium | reverse complement strand
AATCCTCGCTGCGTGTGGAACGGGCGAGGTCTCGTAGCACAACGTATTTCCGATGGGTTCATTATAGCACACTCGACTAGAAAAAGAGTAGAGAAAATGAGCGTTTTTTGCAGAGAATACAGTCGGGGTTTAATGCCTCTGTATAATTCCACCGCCGCCTTTCCCTACACCCTTGCCAAATGCTCATCACGCGACTCCATCGGGTGTGGGTGTATTGAATTGTGCCTCATAGAGATGCTGGTACAATCCTGACTGTTCAAGCAGTGTTTCATGCGTTCCACGCTCAACAATATGTCCCTGCTCAATGACCAGAATCTGGTTCGCACGTTGAATGGTTGAGAGACGATGGGCGATAGCAATAACTGTTCTTCCTTCCATCAAGGTTTCGAGCGCACGTTGGATCAATCGCTCTGCCTGTGAATCCAGCGAACTGGTTGCCTCGTCCAGCAACAGGTAAGGTGCTTTCCGTAAAATGGCTCGTGCGATGGCAACACGCTGTTTCTCACCACCAGAGAGACGATAGCCACGCTCACCAACGACGGTATGCAGACCATCCGGTAGTCGCTCGACCAGTTCCTGAAGTTGAGAGGCTTCAATTGCTTCGTTCAGTTCGTCCTCCGTTGCCTCTGGCGCACCATAGAGCAGATTTTCACGCAACGTTGTATGAAAAAGGAAAATCTCCTGAGTAACAACTGCCACACGCTGACGTAATGCCTCATTCTCGATGTTCCGTAAGTCTATACCTTCCAGACACACTCTTCCTTCTGATGGATCATACAGGCGAGCCGCAAGTGAGAGCATAGTCGATTTTCCTGCACCACTTGGCCCGACAAGCGCGGTGAGCTGACCAACCGGAGCCACAAATGAAACATCATGCAAGACATCGGGGCCATCACTATAATGAAATTTTACGTTCTCGAAAGCCATCCCATTTGTTGAGGTCGCGGGTAAAGGCTTTGGATTCTTCGCTGGTTTGACCGTTGGCTCAATATCGAGTACCTGAAAGAGGCGATCAAAGAGAGCCAACCCTCCGAGTATCGTTGTATTCGCTCCTGCCAGTGAAGAGGCCGGACGATAGAGTTGTGCGAGATAGGCGGCAAAAGCAACGACCGTTCCCAGAGGAATCGCATGGCTAATGACCAGATACGCTCCATAGACGTAGAGACAGGCCGGGCCAATGGCAGCCAGCCCTTGTAACACAACGGCTGCCCATTGCCCTATCAATGCCTGTACTACCTGTGTCTGACGTACTTGCTGATTCTCGTTCTGGAAGCGTCTTAGCTCGTGCTTTTCCGTTCCGAAGGTCTTGATGACAAGTACGCCGGAAAGATTTAGCGTCTCCTCAAGGAGCGTCGAAAGTCGTCCAAGTGCTTTCTGCGTTTGTTCGGTCGCAGTATAGGTGCGTTTCCCGAAGTGGAGAACAGGATAAGCGAATGTGGGTAGTACCAATGCGGCAACGAGGGCTAGCTGCCAGTTAATCGTCGCCATAATGACCAGTGCGCCGAGAATAGTAATCAGGTTCGAGAGTGTACCTAGAAATGATTGCGTCAATACACTCTGTAAGGCCGCCGCATCATTGAGAAAACGACTCTGAATTTCTCCGCCGCGTGTCCACGTAAAGAAGTCGATGCCCAGTGACTGGATATGTTTATAGAGTTGCTCACGCAGGTCGGCAATCATGCTCTGTGCCACCAGAACACTGATATAGTTTTGTAATAAACCTAGTAACGCACTCACAACAGGGAATATAATCATGCCAATACCAAGCAGTAACACCAGTGATATGTTTCGGGCAGGAATAGCGTTGTCAATGATTTCACGAATGAGCAAAGGCGGAACAAGGCCCAGTGCTACGCCACCAAGTAAGAGGAGTGTACCTGCGATAAATTGCCAGCGATAAGGGACAATCATTTTCCAGATGCGACGCGACGTTCGGCGCACATCTGGTTTTCCATCTTGTAGATAGCTCAACGTCTGGCGTTGCCGATAGATTGCGCCCATTCCTGCACCCACACCTCTCCCCGGCCCCATCATTCCGTTATACATGTTGTATTCTCCCAATTCAGATATGCATTCATTTTTCTATTGTAAAGGCGCATTTCCATCCTGGTCAGCTTCGTACAAAATACGTTCCAGAAGATGTTGTAGTGTTGACTGTTGTTCTTCATCCAGTGGTACAAGCAAGGTTTGCAAAAACTCTCTTCGTCGCTGTTGCCATGCTTCTATCTGCTCGTTTCCCTGTTCCGTGAGCATCACCATTACTTTGCGTTCATCATCGCTCTGTCGTTCGCGTGTGACAAAACCTACTTTTTCCAGTCGCTTACACGCTGTCGTCACAGAGCTACCAGTCACACCCAGTATCTCAGCGAGTTCACCGATACTGAGCGTTCCTCTCCGTCGTAGTAAACGCAGCAGCCAATATTGTTCGGGAGTCATTTCTGCCCGTTTTACAGGATGAGAAGCTCGACGAATAAGGTGATAGAGCATTTGCACATCATCAATAAGCTGTTCATTTGCCATATATTGTTCCCTGTTCATAGAGTATCTTTACAAGAAATTATATTAACCGTCAAGCTAATTTGTCAAGATGAGTGCGTAGGTTTTCAGAGGCAAATTTTTATTTACTATGAGCCATAAGAGCCAGAGGCAGTTGGAGAAACCTGCCACGTTCCATAGCCACCACCAGCGTAATCACACTGGTTATTTTGCTCACTACAATACGTCCCTGATAGGCTGCCATTACTATTCATCTGTCCCTGGAACAGCAGTGGCAGGTATTGCGTATATGGGGTTACGATAAAGCTTAGTGTATCATTGCTGGCAACAGTTCCTGTCAGATAAGCCTGTGCATACAGACCATTACTCAATGCGAGTGTGCCGCTTATGTTAGCTCCCTGTTGCCGCATGGAAGTCAGAGACATGTTACCATTGATATTCGCTGATGAATTATGAATCGTGCCACTATATGTACTCTGAATGACCGGGTACGTCGGGGCAGTGGTCGCACGTGATGGTAGCGTTGGCGACGGACGTGGTGGTAGCGTTGGCGACGGACGTACAGTCACAGTTGCAGTAGCTCCGGTAGGCGGTGTTGTTGCTTGTGGAGCATGAGTCGGTACAGTCTGGCCTGTCGTTGCTGTCGCCGCCGTACCGGAACCAGACAAGGTATGATGTGGAGAAAGGAAACTAGCTCCGTATAGTACACCGCCAACAAGCGCGACAAGCGCGATAAGCGCGAGGAGAATTGGTATCAACCTTCTTCTGGAACGCTTTTCCTGCCTGTACACGTTGACGGCGGGAGCCGTTTGCATATGGGAAACACTGGACGAAGGTTTGTATGTTGGCTCATCTGGAAGAGGAGTGATAGGTACAGGAGCCATGGAGCGCGATGTAAATGGCTCTTGCATATAATAAGATGGGTCGGACTGGAGTGCGTCCCAGAATGCCTGCACCGTTGGGAAGCGGTCGTCGATGGAAAGTGCCATTCCGCGTTCAATAGCCTGAGCAACGATGAGTGGCAGTTCTGGCACAAGTTGACGAACAGGCACAAGTGGGTCTGTTCCCTGATTTGCAATTGTCGTCATACGGTAAAAGGCATCGACAGGTGCTGTTCCCGTAAGCAACACATAACATGTTGCTGCCAATCCGTAAATATCGGTACGAGGATTTGTCCCCTGAGTATACTGTTCGGGCGCACTGTAATTTGGAGATAGGCGTCGTACTGCTGTCGTTGTCGCATCAAGGTCGTATTCCTTTGCGATACCAAAATCCACCAGAACAGGTCCATCATCTGTGGAGGAAATAATATTCGCGGGTTTAATATCACGATGAAGCACAGGTGGTTGCTGACTGTGCAGATAACTGACAGCATCGACAATAGGAGCCATAAGCCGTAACGTCTCAGCGAGCGAAAAGCGTTTATTCGGCTGTTGTTGTCTCAGTCGCTCCAGATTGGGGCCTTCGATATAGTCCATGAGCAGATACACGCGCTGTTGAGCCTCATCGTCAAAGGCGCGATAGACACGCGGTAACGCAGGGTGATCGAGCTGTTTGAGAATTTCGCCTTCAAACAGCATATGCATCCGATCCTTCTTACTCGGATCAATGACCTCTTTGAGGGCAAACTGATTCCCCTTCACACGCAGGTCGCGTACAAGATAGACGGCTCCAAAGCCGCCCTTGCCGGGTATGGCCTCAACTTCGTAGCGGTCACGTATAATACTCCCTATCGGGAGAAGCGTATGTACGTCTTGCATTTCTCACCTCAACAAAATCATTCTTCCATGCTACAAGTAACACGTATCACAGTCTGTAACCGATGAAGAACGCAGAAAATACCCTCTTCACAGAATGAAAAAGGTATGGTAGAATGCTTTGCAGACGGGCCCATAGCTCAGCGGTTAGAGCAGAGAGCTCATAACTCTTTGGTCGCTGGTTCGATCCCAGCTGGGCCCACTTATAACTCATAATCCTTTGCCCAGAGAACATCTTTATCGCTATTGTTCTTCGGAGGTAATAACCGAAGAATTGCAGAAGATATACCTACTTGATCTACCTTAATCAGGTAAACCTTATTCAGCTTCTCACAGTACACAGCAAAGTAATCACACTCACCTCGATAGTGACGCCATCGTTTATTTTTCAAAGCATAGTTATGGTTTGCAGTGGCAAATGTGACTACATTTCCGTTGTAGCGTATACGAGCCGTTTTGCATTGCACACGCCAGAACGTTCCCTCGCCATCCTCAACAATCAAATCGTATCGCTGGTTGCCACCGTAAGGAGTTAGCACTATATAGCCAAGTTGCAAAAATCTGGCAATAATAGTTGCCTCGCTTATATCTCCTATTGCATTTGTATCACGCTTTCCTTTTCCTATCACGTCTATACATCTCCCTTACTTGTCATAATATGCGACTATATACGACATATTTATTTTAACACATCTATATGAGGTATCAATAGAAGAATAAAAGCGAAGAAAGCTGCCAATGTTTGACATTCAGCGTCACAAAGGCTATAGTAGAGCCAATAGGTGACTATGTTTCATAGTAGTTTTGGGGAAAGTACATTGACAACACCACAGGATGACGATTTCATGTCCACTGAGGAGACGTGTGCGCGGTTAAATGTGACACCGCGCACATTGGAGCGTTATGTGAAAGCAGGTCATTTGCAGAGATATCGTCGCAAAATTGGGCGCGAGGTGTTTTACAAACGCTCAGAGGTCGAGGATTTGTTGCGAATTTACCCGGTGGATGAGGGAAAAGACAAATAGTCTTTACTCAGTTCCTGCAATCCAGATACCGTGAAAGCCATAGGGGACTCGTCTCGGCAGGACGATTCGTGCTATTGGCTCTGCACTTAAATCGTGAGCATCGAGTATCACACATTCTGATGTATCGCGCTTGCTGTCGTAGACATAGGTGAGCAACCAGCCATCGTCTTCACTCTGTGGTTGCTGTTGAGGCGCGAAGATGCCTTCGCCACAATAGCAACCCTCGCCAAATTCGTGAATCTGCGAGTCGCCTGTAGCGAGGTCGTATTTGATAAGCGCATCGAAGCCACCTGCTATGGACGCATCGAGTGGAATACGTGCTGTATAGCCATAGCGTGTCTGACTGCCAATAAGCATATCGTTCACTCGCGGAAACTCTGTCGGCACATCGTCCAGTTGCTCTTCATGCACCTCGCCTGTTGACAGATTGAATCGCCAGCGATGCAGATAACTGAGCGTATTGGGGTCTACGGGAATAACACCTTCACTCGCTGGTAACGCCTCATCGGGAAGTAACAAATTTGCTGTATTTGAGCGACATGCCACCAGCACAATCTCGTTTCCATCTTCGTAAGCATTGAGCGTGTGCCAGACCCAGCACGAAGGTAGCTCAAACCAGCGTATCGTGCTGTTATCGCCGTGTCTTGGAAGAAGACCAAAGCGGCTCGGACGATTCGCTTCAAACACAAATGGCATCGTTCCCTGTAACGCGAGTGGAAATGAGAAGACGAGCGGCAAGTCCATGAAGATTGTGAAATGTTCGGTGATGGCAAAATCATGCATCATGACGCCTGTAGGCAGGTCGATTGGGACAAGATGTGTGATATCACCCTCTGCCGAAACGATGCCATAATGCAGATACGGTTGAGCAAAGGACGAGTAGCCGAAAAAGAGCATTTCCCCCGTTCCTCTATCAACCTTCGGATGCGCGGTAAACGGCACAGTCAGCTTCCCTTGAAAGTCATAAATACCAACTGTCTCCAATGTTGACATTGTCACCTCATGTGGCGGCCCTGCTTCCCAGAGTGTGAGCAGACGATTTGCTTGCCAGACGAGCGAGGTATTGGCGGCGTTCATTGAGATATTGCCAACGGTCTGACTCTTCGCTATTTCCAGGATGCCAGACACGAGTGCATGACCAGCCTCACGCTCTGCAAGAAATTTCTCCGTTCGCACATAGCGATTATGATACGATGCCTTGCCATCATGAAATGTGAGCGCGTGTACCATTCCGTCCCCATCGAACCAGTGATAGCGACCGAGTGGCGTAAATTGCGGATTTGGCCCATTGCGTAAAAATGTGCCTTCAATACCTACAGGGATAGTGCCCACAACCTCAAGCTCATCCACAGTCAACTCATCATGAATAGGCGCACAATTACCGGAGAGATAGGGATTGCTTACTTGCTGCTCCACCAATGCTGACTCACTTTCTTACTCTCAGAGGAAGAATATGCTTATTATTGTATATCTTAGATGCGTGTCGATGTACTGGAGTATACACATATGTTACCATCGAGTACATTTTCACTTCACGAAGCAGTATCTTCATTGCTTAAAGGAAGTATAAACCAGAAGGTTGAGCCTGCACCGGGTGTACTTTTTAATCCAACGGAACCATGATGTTGCTCGATAATGGCGCGGCTCAGATAGAGACCCAGTCCCAGACCTACCTCACTCCCATGCTGCACCTCGATATCAGGTACACGATAAAAACGTTCCCATACCTTGTTGTGTTCGTCGGGATGAATACCAGAGCCATTGTCATGAACAGAGACACGCACCTTGCCATCCTCACGTTGTACCACCACATCAATTGATTCGGTAAGTGGTGAAAATTTGTGCGCATTCGAGAGAAAGTGAACAACGACCTGCTTCACGTGTTGCATATCTGCCAGAACGATTAAGTCTTCTTCCG
The DNA here is from genome assembly GCA_036788655.1 of Ktedonobacteraceae bacterium. GTDB lineage: Bacteria > Chloroflexota > Ktedonobacteria > Ktedonobacterales > Ktedonobacteraceae > JBBQVS01. The sequence continues at coordinate 431 of DAIQNC010000178.1, read as the reverse complement.
ATGGATCGATATGAAGGGTGCGTCTGGGGTAAATGTATTGTATATCCTGCGCCACTTCACGCACGAGCTTATTCATCTCACAAGGTTCTAAACGCAGCTTGAGTTCACTATTATCCAGGCGCGAACTCTCCAGCAACGCATTCACCAGCCGTGTGAGATGGGAAACCTGTCTATCAGTACGCTCAAGCAACTCCTTCGTTTCGACGAGCAGATAATTCATATTTTTTGCATTACCTGCATCTTGAAGGAACGATGTAGCCTGATCAGGTTCATCTGACTCAATGGTCTGCGTGGAAGAAGACACTGATGCTTGAGCTTCAATCCCAGACCTGAGACGACGCCCCATCAACTGAATATTCCCTTTGATACTGGTAAGCGGCGTCTTGAGTTCGTGACTCGCTACATTTAGAAACTCGTTCATGCGGCGTTGT
>DAIQNC010000177.1:0-7632 GCA_036788655.1 Ktedonobacteraceae bacterium | reverse complement strand
GCGCCGCCTGCGCCTTAATTGCCGGGAAGAGCGCATCGCTACTATCAACCGGCAGCGAGCCAGCCAGGATGACCTGGTAAAAGTCATCCACCAGTTTACTGGTCCGCTGAAACGTGTCGGCACTCATATCAGGGATACCGTTGACCAGCGATGAGAATTGCTCGACCGCCAGCGCGGGCATATAGGTGGCATCGGTGGGATGCAACTTAAACATGTCAGGCGTCATGGGTGTGCCAATAGGCTCGAATAAGAGGAAGGTCGCACCCAGCGTCGAAGTGCTGTGCTGCTGAAACAGGTTCAGAAAGTAGTCATGTATCTGCTGCATCAGCGTATTAATATCTGCACTCATGCTACTGTACTCCTTAAAATGAAGGACGACCGGCAGCCGGTCACAGTGCCGAAGCCGACTGCCGGTCAAGGGATAACGGTGCGATGTAGTATGGTGTTTTAGCTATGCAGATGCGGATCGTCCAGTGGTGCCACCGCCGGCAGGACATCGCTCAGCCAGGCGATGATCTGCGTACCATGAATGGCAAGTGTCTGACCATCCCAATAGGTTCTGAAGTCAGAGGAGTTATCATTCTGTGCATCAGCCTTGGCATTGCTACTCGCATCGCTGTGCGAATAGGTGCCGCCAAAGTTGATAAAGCCAAAGCTAACACCTGCTGATCCACTGACGCTGCTGCTAGAGGTATTGCTGCTGCTGCTATCTACTATCTTTGAAATGGTATCACCGTCGCTGCCCCAGCTATCAGTCGAAATTCTCACGTTGCGGATCGCCAGGAACTGCACCGGTATCATTGGCAGCAATTTCTGCTCGTTCTTGACCTGGCCCTCGATAGTACCTTCGCTGATGGTATTCTTCGCGTTATTCACGAGATACCAGTTGGGCATGTAGAACAGGTCACCGATATACCAGGGGCGATCAATATCGCAGAGGGCATATTCGAGATCGATAGTCAGATTGGTGGCTGAATTGCTAAAGCCATTCTGTGACTGATACTGCCAGTAGCCGCTTGCGTGTGTGTCAGAGGATGACGCGCTCACCCCACCGGCCACGTTGACGAAGCCTAGGCAGATGCCCACGGCACCACCGCCCGACGAACTGCTGCTATCGAAGTGCTCCTCGGTTTGTCCATGATAGCTGCTTTGAGTATGGTTCTGATAATCGGAATGCCCAATGGTCAACTCCTGCCAACCAGCAGTGTCATCGCTGGGGTCTGCCCAGCCGCTCGGTGAGACAAAAGAATAGGGAGTCTTTACCGCCACTGCTCCGGTGAGTCCCAGGTTCCAGGCATCAAAGAGTTCTCGCGCCTTGGCAATCATATGATCCTGCATACTGACACCAACGGATCCAATGATGTCCAGCGCACGTTCTACATCTGGTGCTCCTTCGGTCTTCCAATCGTTCCAGGCATTGTCTACCTTCTGTTGATAGGAGGCTGAATCTACCGGCCAGGCTGCGGCCTTCACCGGGTCGGCTTGAGCCTCTTGCTGCGCCTTTGTATAAGCGGCTTTAGCATCGCTATAAGTCTGGGCATTATTGAGGTAGTTTTTGTACAGGGGACTCTTACCGATAATGTTGCCATCGGCATCCAGCTTGTAGAGCGTTTTCTTGGCATCGTCGATCTGCTTCTGAATGTCCGGTGGAATGGGAGGAAGAGGTGTCGGCTGCATCCCATTGATAATGCCCTCGTAGGCAAAACTGATATGGCGGCCACCGCCTCGATATTCCAACCACTGATCATCATCAGTTACCATGATCATATCGTCAACCAAACGTGAGGTTAACCATGCCGCGTTAACAGAAGGCTGCGGCGCAACGCTACCGCTGCCAGCGGCTCCGACAGCATCTTTTACCGTGGTGTCTGCAGCGGGGGTCCAGGCGTTCATGTAATCCTTCGGCTCTACCGGTCTACCAAGCACTAGTTGAGAATACACAAAGCCATTGGTTAATGGTTTGCCATCAGTGCGCAATGGGCGAGATGATTTGATATTTTCCACTAATGCATCGAGAATAGTGAGGACGAGTTGACCAGGTTCGCTTGCCATGAGTAACTCCTTTTCTTGTACATATCGTATCAAACTAAAAAACTTGGTCCCGCGTAGTAAACGAGTACAGCTACATCAAGAGGTGAAGACGCCTTCAAATGAGTACAAAATGAAGACTACTTTGTGCTCACTCACCGGATCATGTTGGCTGTACTGGCTCCGGGCCATTCATCAAGAATCCAAGGATGTCAGTTGCCATACTCAGAATGTCGTCCTTTCATACGGACATACTACCTTCCTAACGTGTCCGTATCATAACTATGACATACTACAGTCCAGAGCTACAAAAACTTAGAGGTACGCAAACTCGGCAGAGGGAGATGCGGCACTGCTGCCTGCCGAAGTGATGACGGTTACGGGGACATTACTACTGCCATCAGGTACGGTGACGGTGATTTGTGTATCGGAGTCAACGCTCATGTCTGGGACAGAGATATCACCGAAGCCGACAGAAATTGCGCCAGTGAAATTCGAGCCAGTGATCGTCACTGTATCTCCCACTTGACCTGATGAGGGGTTGAGAGCAGTGATGACCGGAATTGCGGTTGGCGCAGGTTGGACGGGTTGCGCTCCACTGGCAAGGTCAGCAGGATACTGTAAGACGGTGAAATCGAGTCCCTGCGCCACCACCTGCGCTGCATTACTGAACAGGGTATAGTTCGCGGCGTTGCGTTGCGTGAGACCAGGATTGTTCGTATCGTTCATATGCGACTGCGTAGCCGCCGTATTCCAATCCTTCGCGGCACACGCAGCCCTAAAACTGGGGAAGCCAGGACCAAAGGCTGGTCCCATAGCCCAGGCCATGCTGAATAGCCCTAACTGAGCATCGGCAGGCCAGTTGTCCAGGTCGGCAAATTCGGCAGTGTTTTTGAGTGTAGTAACATTGCTGTCAAGTTTTGAGAGGACAAGTTGATCAATACTGTCATCGGTAAGCATAAGGGCGGTCAAATTATCGAATTGCTTGAGATAATCCCTGGCCGTCGCCAAATCTGGGCGACCTTTGACCGCCTGCCAGTCCGCCCGAATTTCGTCTTGAGTAGCCGCCGCCGCATCCGACTTGTGAACAAACGGAAGTGGGAGAGCCAGACCCACCGGGTCGATGAGATTTCCTACACCGGTAGTGACAAGCCCTTTGATGTCCAGATACATGTAGGATATACGCCCCTCGAATTTTTTGCTGAACGTGGGAAACGCAGCACGTACGCTCGGATACATAGAATATCTCTTCCTTCGCTTTACAGACGATGTGAGTGATTCAGATAAGACCACATCCATTTCTGTCTGATAGACGAAGGCTCAAGTATTTTTTGGGGGATAATATTGAAGAGATGGTGTTTTTTGTAGCACGGGAATTATTCGCTCTCGCACAATGTAGAAATCTCTTTATGAATCATGCCGTAACAAAATACCTTGGATGAATTAGACGCAGAGGTAAATACGGGGTGTAATGAATTAGACCCGTACACACTGGTTCCTTGATTAAATGTAGTATGGAACCAGTGTGTACGGGTCTAATTCATTACACCCCGTAGGCACACTCCCACATGCCAACGTCGTGTCGGCTTAGAAGTAAGCTGTGCCGGAATCGGTGTCGAACAGGTGAATCTGGTCGCTATCAACGTACAGACGTACCTTGCCACCCTCACGAACCTGTGAGCGTGGACTGAGGGTCGCAACAATGTTTCTGCCTGCGGCACTGAGATATACCTGTAGCTCACTACCGAGGTTCTCTACCACATCGACGGTTCCTTCGAGGATTGAGTTGGCAACACCATCATTGCTGCTTTCCTGCACAATAGCGGCATCTTCGAGGTGCGAGGGGCGCACACCGAAGGTGAGATTTTTGCCAGCAGCACTCTTCGCACGGTCGGCATAGAGTGGTGGAACAGGAACCTGACCGATGCCCTCAAGCACAATCTTCACACCATTGTCGGTAATCACCTTCGCGCCTGGAAAGAAGTTCATGCCAGGAGAGCCGATGAAACCTGCGACGAAGAGGTTTGCAGGATGATCGTAGAGTTCCTGTGGCGCACCAAGCTGTTGAATGATACCAGCGTTGAGAACCGCAATGCGGTCACCCATCGTCATAGCCTCAACCTGGTCGTGCGTGACGTAGATAACGGTCGTCTGAATGCGCTGGTGCAGCTTAATGATCTCAGCACGTGTGGCAACACGCAACTTTGCATCAAGATTGGAGAGCGGCTCGTCCATCAAGAAGACTTGTGCTTCACGGACGATAGCACGTCCAAGCGCGACGCGCTGGCGTTGTCCACCAGAGAGTTCTTTTGGTTTGCGCTTGAGAAGTTGCTCAAGACCGAGAATATTGGCAGCCTCATTTACACGCTTCGAGATTTCATTCTTTGGGAAATGGCGTAGTTTGAGACCGAAGGCCATGTTGTCGAACACGGTCATGTGGGGGTAGAGAGCGTAGTTCTGGAAGACCATTGCAATGTCGCGGTCTTTAGGATCAACACCATTGACGACGCGATCACCGATGAAGATTTCGCCATCAGTTGGCTCTTCGAGGCCCGCCACCATACGGAGACAGGTACTTTTGCCACAACCAGAGGGGCCGACCAGAACGAGGAATTCTTTGTCCTTGATGTCAATACTTACATCGTGGACAACTTCTGTTTTGTTGAACAACTTATAAACGTGTTCAAATGCGACACGTGCCATGAAGGAATACCCCTTTCGCTTCTGTGACAGGCTAATTGCCGTCACCCTTCGTTATGAGAAGAAGCTATCGCTTGGTGCCGCGTTGCAACTGCTACAACATTTGTATCAGAGGGGAGTCAACGTGGCCTCTTAACGTCACATCAATGCCCTGCACACACAATACCCACATGTAGTGGCGTGATGAATCACGCCCGTGTGCGTCACACACATCATGCATACAAGCAAGGAATGAACGTTAAACCAAGTATAACATACAAACCAACCAAAATGGAAGGGTCAGAAAAAACACGGGCGACCACCAAGGAATAACCCCCACTTTATTAAGAAGTGCTGTTTCCCTTGTGGTCGCCCGTGCTGCTCCTCTCATCATCGCTCGTGTCCATTGTTTGAGTAAATTTTTCTGACTTTACACCTCTATCATACGTATTAAGATATGACACGATAAGTAACGATAATGCATTTTGATATACGACATGCAGCCATAACGAATTGTGGCACAACATGACCACACAATGAATGGTGGCACTACAAATAGGTCATATATAGAGAGGAGCAATGCCTCTTGTCAACGAGGACTGAAGAACCAGAACAAACAGGCACATCAGGAGAAAACCAGCCATCGAATGTTGCCAGCTTTCAACGTGTTCTGAAAAACCGTCATTTTCTACTACTCTGGCTCGCACAACTTATTTCTCTGACGGCATTGAACGCGGCAAATTACGGCGTGATCGTCATTGTCAACGAAGAAACGCACTCCGTCTTTATGGCAGGTCTCGCTATCATTGCCTTTACATTGCCAGCAATTCCATTCAGTGCGGTGGCAGGCGTGATTGTAGACCGCATGAACAAGCGCGTTGTACTGTGGATTAGCAATCTGTTACGTATGGCAACGATGCTACTGCTAGTCATATTCCTGGTGACTGCTCGCTCGACCCTCTGGCCTCTCTACGTTCTCACCTTCGTGACCTCGCTCATTGGGCAATTTTTTATCCCTGCCGAGGGGTCTTCGATTCCCTTGCTTGTCGGTGAGCGTGACCTGATGGCGGCTCTCTCGCTCTTTAACATCTCGATTACCGTCTCACAGGCACTTGGCTTTCTTCTGCTGGGACAGATTGTCGCTACTATCTTCCCTTCATTTACGCTCTCGTTCGGCAGTACCGTATTTCATGTGATATCAACAGATATGCTCTTTGTCATTGTCGCACTTGCATATCTCATCTGCGTCGCGCTCATTCTGGCGATTCCTTTACATGCATTTCGAGAGCAACACGTACAACATTATAAGCGTGAGGGAACGCATGTCGATATCAGCAACGCTTTCAGTACGTTGTGGCACGATATGGCCGATGGGTGGCATACAGTACGAGCAGACCGTTTGCTCTTCTACTCCGTGATTCAACTCTCCGTCGTCGGTATCATCATGCTACTCATTGGCGAACTCGCAGGAAACTTTGTGCAGGTTGTATTAGGTCGTCCGGCGTCGCAAATGGCTCTTATCCTCGCTCCTGCTGCCGTCGGTCTTGTCGGAGCCTCAGCACTCATGCCTCGCATTACCGAACGTGTTGGCAAGGTGCGTCTTACTATCATTGGCTTCATTGTGCTAGCAATAGGCTTTTTCGCGCTTATAGCAAGTAGCTGGATTGCCTCATGGCTCGACCCAAAACACACCACATCCTCTCCTCTGCTCTTCTGGTCGATCATCATTATCGTCTTCATCCTCGGCATCGCAATGGCAAGCGTCAACATTCCGACACAGACGATGATGCAGGAACGCTCGCCGGAGCAAGGCCGCGCCCGTGTCCTCGCCTTCCAATTCATGCTCTACAACGCTGGCTCAATCCCCATCCTGCTCTTCGCTGGGGCCATTGCACAGCTCATCGGCTTCAACGAGATTGTCGTGTGTATCTCGGTTGGCATTTTGCTCTTCGACTGGTGGGGAGCATGGTATGTACGTCGTGGGACAAAGGAAGCATGAAATGTGCTTGAGGTCGTTTCATGGCTCTTTTTGGACTACGAATACCAGTTCCGTCGAAAACTCCACTTTTCGTACACTCCACGACTCATGCCCGATCAACTTCCAGAAATGCTCTTCGTAATAGGTTGACATCCCCTTTGCCTTGCCACCGAGACTTTGTATAGGGAATGAGACAATGACATAACGTGCATTCACTTTCTGTAAAAGGCGCAAACTTGCTGCTTTGTCGATCTGTTCGAGGCAGGGAAGCGTTTTGAGGACAAGCGCGACATCGACTTGTTGAGATGGACAACTCTGGCTCAAATCGCAGGTATCCGCATAACCATCGACGTGCATCAGGACAAACCATTCACGAAGAAATTCCATCATATGCTGATAGATATCAAAGGCATAATACTTTGCATCGAGAGTCAGTCGTAGCCAGGGGAGCGCAAATGGATGTAGACCACAGGCGAGGTCGAGAACACTTTGTACAGGGCCAATATCCGCAAAAATCGTCTCATAGAACTGGTCGAGAATGGGCAATCGTTCGCGTGTCGAGGCATGATGCCGCATAACGTCTCTGCAACATTGTCGCAGAGTTTCCTGCTCTTTACTCTCGACAGCCTCTTGAAGTCGTGCTAACCAGAGCGTATATTCATTTCGTCCATCCAAGTACGCGCCACCTACCTGATGCAATTTATTTTTGATAGCTTTGACCGTCTCTTTATACGAACGCCGCTTCATCATCTCCTGTGAGGCAACCGTTCTGATAAGATCGGGACAGATATGCTTATAGCTTGCACTTCTAACAATATCCGCAATCACTGCATCAAGATATACATTACTGGTTTCCGGCATAGTGGTTTTCTCGCAAGCGCTGTGTGAGCGTCGTCATAAAGCGTAGATTATGGAGTGTAGCGAGCCGATAGAAGAGGCTATCACCA
>DAIQNC010000176.1:2465-7647 GCA_036788655.1 Ktedonobacteraceae bacterium | reverse complement strand
GAGAAAGGATTCAATCATGGAGAGTCACCATCATGATAGTAAAGGCGATATAGCCACGAGCGGAACTTTTTCGCAAGCACAACTACACCCTCACACTCGTCTCGGCATTATCGGAACTCTTGTAGCACTGGTGGTTATCGTCGGCATCGCGCTCTCCTGGTTCGTTGCCGTACAAACACTGCCACATACTGCATCAAAGCATATCATTACACCGCTTGACAGGCCGATTTTTACAGACACAGAACAAATGAATTATCCTCAGTTACACTGGCTTGATGGGCGTCAAATCACTATAAGTGACCCTTTACAGATACCTTATGTGAACAGATGGGATGTTCACATACAATACTTGCATCAAGATAACCTGTTTGGACTCGTAGCTCAAAACACAGCTACATCACAATATGGCGACATACAATATTCCTGGACACCGGATAATAAATATGTTGTGAATAGTATTGCCGCTCCTGATACGACTCCCACGACCACTTCGGTACCAACAAACTACGCTGTCACTATAGAGGTAATAAGCGTAGAGACAGCTCAAACACTCGTGACGGTCTCATATCACGAAAAAATTGTACCTTCTTTTGCAAACAACAATGGGAAGAGCGTCACACCACCCGCCACATACATTTCTCCAGATGATACACGTCTGGCAGTGGGACAAAACGATGGGAATATTACGATATGGAGTTTGCAGACAGGCAAACAAGTTGCGTCTTATCACCTGGACTCCTCTCCTGTGGACTTCGTACAATGGTCTGCCAATAGCCAACGTCTGCTCACCCAATCGAGTAGTGGTCTTGCAGGCTTGTGGGATACCACTACTGGAAAGGAGATTTCATCTTTTCAACCCCCTTCATATGAACAGCAGATAAACACTTCATCAGGTCAGAAATATCAAACACCTGCAACACCTCTCCTCTCGCCGGATGGAACGCTTATGGCGGCTGTAGTAGCCCCGAATAATAAAGTAGACATCTGGGATGCCGTCACGACGAAGATTGTAGATACGTATACACAACCAACACATCAGATAAGCTACGTTACCTGGCTCCCCGATAGCAAAACACTATCACTCTATATAAACGGCACATCGTCAATGTCGAACGGCACAAGTTTAGAAACATGGAGTCTTGCGACAAATCATATAGGGCTTCATATTGCCACACCAGCACCAGATAGTTCACCAACGTTTTCACCTTCATCAAAATATGTCGCGGTAGAAAGTGCGTCATCGAAAGACATCACTATCTGGAGTACCGCTACAGATAAACAGATCACAACGCTACACAATGGTGTCACACTGAGTCAAGATACATCTACCGATTTTAGAGGATCACCTGGACAGTTTGTGAAGTGGTCGCCTGATGAGAGATATGTGGCAACGATAAGTAAAGACCAGTTCAATCCATCGCTCAACAACGTTATTCGTGTGTGGGAAGTGACGACGGGCAAATTAGTAATGCAGTATCACAGCAACTCGAATCAGGTGTTACAGGTCGCGTGGTCGCCTGATGGTAAGTATCTAGCATCAGTGAGCGAAGATGATACAGGCGATGTGATGGAAGTGTGGCAAGCACCTCGCTAGCTACAGAACACGCACGACTAATGCACTTGCATTTCCTGTCCCACCCATCGTTTTCGCCGTATCGACCAGCTTTTGCGCAAGTTGTTGCACGTCTCCACCATCGGAGAGGATGTCGCCGATGCGGTCATCGTGTAGGAGATGCCAGAGACCATCGGTACAGAGAAGGATACAATCTCCTGGCTCGGCTCTTTGTGTCACGACATCGACTTCGACACGATAGGTTTTGCCAATGTAGCGGTCATGCTGGTTGCGTTTCGCGCTTGTGTAGAGTTCGTCTGACTTGAGCAGATTGGACTCGACGAGGCGAGCGGCAAGGGTGTGGTCGTTGGTGAGACGCCGCAAGCCGTTTTTCGTATTGAAATGATAGGCGCGGCTGTCGCCGACGTGCGCAATGAGGCAGCGTTGTTTGTGGAACAGGGCCGCCGTAAGCGTACTGCCAATAGTGGTATCGTAGTCGGCATTGCAGTGGAAGATGACACGATTAGCCTGATTGATGCCTTCGCGCAACCATTGCTCCAGAATGGTATCAAGAGGTGGCATAGGTCGTGTCGGACGCCCGGCAAGCGATGGAGATGAATGCGACCCCGACTGGTTCGTGGGTACGAGCAGAGGAAGAAGGGTATCGACGAGTGTTTCGATTGCCAGATGGCTCGCTTCGATACCTTTTGCACGTAAATCCTCTGCCTGTAATGGTAAGTTACCACCCTTATTGATGGATGCTGATGCATTCTGATATAAACCGCGCAATCCGTCAGCGACTGCGTAGAGGCCAAAGGGATTTGGCGGCGGTGCGAGACTTGTACAGAGACCCTCAACTGAGAGCAGGGTATCCTGATTATCGGGCATAGCATAGCCTGTATCGCTACAATAGCCAACAAGATAAGAGTCGCTTACAACGGGTAACACATCGTCGAGCTTATGACCGCAGTTACGGCAATAGTGTCCACCACCACGATTTTCGTGATTGCACTTCACGCACAGGTTTTCTAGCTGCACTGTGCGCGTGACAATATTTGTACCCGGCGCAGTTATCGTTGTGGCAGCAACAGTCTCATCCATCGTTGCGGGAGACGCGCCCATAGCAAGTGCCTGATTCAGGTCATCGACGAAGGCACGTGCCGATTGATAACGTTTGCGTGGATTGGTCTCTACCGCACGTAAAATCACCGCGTCTGCTGAGGCAGGAAACCATGCATTCAAAGAACTGGGTAGCGGCAATTTCCCGGCAGGGTTGTTAATAATAGCCTGTACAGGGAGATAGCCTGTGAACATCTGATAGGCTACGACTCCCATTGAATAAATATCACTTGCTGGCTCTGGTTTGCCATCCATCTGTTCTGGCGCGATATAATTGCGAGTTCCAATCACCCAGCCTTTGCGCGTCAGTGGCTTATCTTGCTCGGCGGTTCGTGTGATACCAAAATCTGTCACCATCAAGCGTCCGTCATCCTGATGCAACAACAGATTCGAGGGCTTGATATCGCGGTGAATGAGATGTTGTGGATGAGCATGAATGGCCTCAATTGCCCCGGCAAGTTCGTTGAGATAGCGGATTGCCTGAGCTAGAGGAAGTGGATTGCCGCTCGTTATCAGAGATTTGATTGTACCGCCTGTAATCAGTGGCATGACGAGATACAGCAGCGTCCCATCTTGCCCAAAATTCAAGACCGGGACGATATTATCATGATGAAGTTGATGAGAGAAAAGGGCTTCACGTCGAAAACGTTCAACCGCTATCGCCGCATCAGTTTGTTGATAATGAGTCAAGAGGACTTTGAGCGCGACCTGCTCCATCTCGAAGATATCGTTGACGCGGTACACGGCTCCCATGCCGCCAATGCCGAGCATCGTTTCGATACGATATCGTGCCGAAACCACTGCTCCTGGTAATAAACATTGACAGGCAGGATTAACACACTGCACACTGCCCTCTGGCGAATTTGCAAGGCATTTGGGGTTGAGGCACTGTACCACTATTTTTACGCTCCTAACAGAGGGAGAGTAAACCAGAACGTCGAACCCTTCCCTGGCTCGCTCTGCACACCCACTTCTCCCTGGTGTAACTCAATAATCGTTTTGCATATATACAGTCCCAGACCAAGCCCAACACCTGAGCCACTTTGAACCTTGCTGTCCGGTACGCGGTAGAAGCGTTCCCATACATGTAGTTGCTCCTCTTCGGGTAAACCTATCCCTTCGTCACGTACAGCGACACGTGCCATATTTCCTACAATGTCTAACGAAACCGCGACAGGGAACTCCGATGAGGAGTATTTCAGGGCATTCGAGAGGTAATTGGTGACAACCTGCTCAATGCGCCCGTCATCAGCTAACACAGGAACAGAGGCGACTTCTGGCATGGTCAGTGTAATGACTCTTGAAGGGACATTCTGTTGCTCTAAACGAACGCTATTCTGCACAATTGTCATTAAATCACATGGCTCTACATTTGGTTGTAGCCTGTTCGATTGAATGCGCGATACGTCCAGCACATCGTCGATCAGGCGCGTCAAACGACTGACCTGCGTGTTGGTACGGCGTAACAGGTCTTCTGACTCACGCTGGAGATGTATTCGTTCCTCTGGCGACAATGTATCAGGCGAAAGGACTTTTCTGAGGCGGCGTTCCAGCAGTTGTGTACTCCCTTTGATGGTGGTAATTGGTGTTTTGAGTTCATGACTGGCAATGCTCAAGAACTCATTCATACGAACGCTGGCTTCACGCAAGGCAAGTTCGTTTGCCTGTGCTTCGGCTCGCTCCCGTAGCAGTTGCTTACGCTCGATAATAAGAGCAGCGAGTTTGGCAACAGTTCCGGCGAGTGCCTGTTCTTCGGACGAATAAATATATTCTTCATCCGCATTGTCAAGAATGAGAAAGCCCATAAACTCGTTTCGGAGTATCATTGGTGCAAGCAATATAGAGCGCGAGCTGAACAGCGTGTATAGATAGGCTCCCGGAACCTGTGCTATATCCAGCGAAATTATCTCGCCAGTACGCAAGCGGTTCAGCAGGACAAGCATATCCGGCATGGTTTCAGGGCGCATCTGTGGCACATGTTCCCACCACAGGCGTTCTTGCGTTGCTGGTAGCCCGAAAACTGCAATGGGAAGCAGACGATTAGTGCGTGACTCTACCGCGATAATCCCGACACGCTGGCATTGCAGGACATGGCTTGTCAACTCCGCCATACGTTGCTCAACCGCAGTGATAGTTTCCATATCAATATCAAGTTCGTCAGCTTGTTCTGACACATCTTCAGAACCAATGCCCTGCACAAGCGTTTGAGCCATTTCTAGGAACCCACGTAGAGCAGTTTGTGTATATTGTTCCAGGTGACGCCGCACGGTGATATCCCGACAAATGGCAACGCCGCCAGTTAATATGCCATCGGCAGCATAGACAGGTGCGCCACTCACACTCAAGTAAAGAGCGCGACCATCTATCGTGTGAAGCAACACATCGGTTTCACCCTTGAGCGTCTCTCCTTGAAGAATACGCATCTGGGGCCACTTCTCGAAAGGAAGTGGCTGCCCATTCTCAGTTGCGACCCGAAAGAGTGAACGGCGCTCCTCTCTCGTGCGCTCAAAA
>DAIQNC010000176.1:0-2455 GCA_036788655.1 Ktedonobacteraceae bacterium | reverse complement strand
CGTAGAAATACCAAGCAGGGAGCGAAATGCTGTATTCATACGAACGACACGTCCCTGCTTGTCGAAGATAAAAACACCATCCGTCATTGCCTCAAAGACTGCATCAAGTTCACTACTACTGACGGCTGTTTGCGCCTGCCACTGACGTAATGCGGTGATATCGTGGCTGATGGTGACAGCGCCTTTTATGCCATGCTGAACATCGTAGAGCGGGGCGGCACTCACTGAAAGATACTGTGCCTTCTGAGGGCTGTCATGCCAGACCATCTCCATCGCCGAAATAGTTTCCCCCTGTAGAGCGCGTGTCTCAGGCAGTTGTTCCTGCTGAACAGTGGCTCCATCTGGCGTCTGTAACTTGCCTGTCGTATAGGAGCGATGAAGAGGCTCATAGACTCTCTTATTATCCTGCGAGCGTCCAGCACTATTTGAGCGTACAAGGCGTCCCTGAGCATCGTAAATCGAAACAGTATCGGGAACTGTTTCAATGACAGCATTCAGTAATGTACGTTCAGCATAGGCACTGCGTCTCGCCCGTTCAACTTGACTTGCACTGATGCTGATAATCACACCAACAACGAGAAACAGTATATTCTCAAGCGCATATTGAATACTGTTCCTTCCTTGCATAAAGGGCGACAGAACAAAAAAGTCGATAAGCAGCAAGCCAGAGAGTGTCGAAAACAAGCTGGGGGCAGTTCCGAAACTGATAGCAGTAAAGGCAACCGCAAGTATTGTGAGCAGTGACAGAAAGGTGAATGCCGAAAAGAGATGCATAAGGGCTATCATTATCAGCACAACGATGATTTGTAGCAGGAGCGCGAAAATATATCCGACATACGTGTGTTGTATGGGTCGAGGCAACCATGGCGGTGTAAAGGTATTGACGAGGAACCAGCGTTGTAGTCGCAACTGCCACGACGGGTGAGGTGAATTATTCGCATAATAATTCCTTGCAATCGCCTCGTCTTGTTGAGCATACACACGTGCAAAGTGATGTTGCGGAGTAGTAGTGGCATCATTTCCACTCCTATCCTCATAAGAAGTGACGTTCTCTGCAAGCTCAGAGATATCCAGAGGGTCTTTTTCTGAGCCGTCATCGGACGTTACAAGCATATATCTCTCCTACATACTCATACATAGAAATATCGTGTCAACTATACACATTCACAAATCAGCATGATTGATATTCACAAAAATAAGAACGCTAGCTATACATTATACCGCACCTTTGCAAATTGTACTACAAGCTATCTTCATTTTTTAAACGAATGAACGAAGGTGTTGTTTGTTTTAATATATAGCGTTATAATCTGAGGGACTCTGGAAGGGAATTGTGCCATTTATGTTCGGCGTCTCCCTGTATTTGCTCTACCTGCTGCATGTATGCAACTGAAGCGAAGGATATATCAAGACAATGCTCATAACTTTACCACTTGTTCTTTTTATTGTGATGACAGAGGTAACAATCGGCTCTGTCAGCGTCCTCGTGCTGCTCGACTGGCGCAACGAGGTCAAACGCGGTTTCCTTATCTCTTACGCTCTTATCTATCTCGGCCTGTCCTACCTCACCTATCTTGTCCAACAGAACTTCGCCACACCTCAATTATTGAGCCTCTTTCCACAGCTCGATCAGCACTGGATTGGCTATCAGTCACTTCCATTGCTCCTCTTCTTCTTACTGATGATTCCCTACAGCTTGCTCCTTTTGATCGATAAGAATGCAGGAGTCGATGGCGGTCAGAAGAAGACAGTTAAAGTTATCAAAACTGGCGAAGGAAGCAGTGAAGTCATCGAGCCGGGAACGATTGTTGAAGGAGAGAACAACGAGACACACCCTGCGCGTCGTTTTTCCGTTATCCGTGTGCTACGTCTGTTGAGTGGCGTACTCACCGTCATAGCTGGACTCACCACACTCTTCGTCATGGCGATGATTTATCGTCCACTCGGAGGTACGGGCTTTGGTGGTGTTCTTACTGTTGCAAGTTTCTTTGCCGCGTCACTCGCACTTGGTGGCGTACTTACAGCGATGTGGCTGGGACACTGGTATCTGGTCACACCTGCGCTTTCTGAGAAGCCGTTACAGTTCGCAACCACGCTTGTACTGCTCGGCGTTCTAGCACAGGTCGTCTTCACCTTCTCAACGGTTGCTTTACCAGCGAATTCCAGCATAACCGTACAACAACAACCGACACCTGTTGTCACCGCCCCGACACAGACGCCCAACTCGCATAGTACGCCATCAGTGAAACCACCGTCGAACGTTCCCACCGTGACGCCACTGAGTGCAGGGGCTATCTCCTGGGTGCGTATTCTGGTAAGCTTCGTCATTCCTCTAGTCCTCGGTGGGCTTGCCTGGAAATTGATACGGGACCGCTCATTCCAATCGGCAACGGGAATGCTCTACCTTGTCGTCGTCTGTACTCTTGCAGGTGAAGCAATGGCACGTGGTCTGTTC
>DAIQNC010000175.1:4467-7659 GCA_036788655.1 Ktedonobacteraceae bacterium | reverse complement strand
AGTATAAAGGGTTCAGTGTTGCCCCGGCACAAATCGAAGCATTGCTACTTGAGCATCCTGCCGTACTCGATGTCGCTGTCATTGCGAAGCAGAATGACGAATCTGGAGAATTACCCAAAGCTTTCGTCGTTCTGCGAGCAACGCATACAGAGCAGAATGCGGACGAACTGATGGCCTGGGTGAATAGCCAACTTGCCACATACAAACACGTGCGAGAAATGGAGTTTACTGATGCCATTCCTCGCAACCCGTCGGGGAAAATCTTGCGTCGTATCCTCAAAGAGCGCGAGCAGCAACAGGCTAGCTCATGATAAAGTGGAGATAGGAGAAGATATATAGTGGACGTAAAAAATCTCGTAGCCATTGATATACACACACATGCGGAAGTATCTGAGCGTATTGCGAATGAATCTCATTCTGAGGAAGTACGAGAGGCATCCGACAAATATTTTAAGCGAGAGGACAAGGATCGGCCTACACTCCCACAAATAGCCACTTACTATCGGGAGCGGCACATGGCCTGTGTTATCTTTCCAGTCGATTCAGAGTCAACGACTGGACGTGTTCGAGTGCCAAATGAGGAGGTTGCTGAGGTGGCTGCCGCGAACCCCGATGTTATGATACCTTTCGCCAGCATCGATCCTGCAAAGGGCAAGATGGGCGCGAATGAAGCTCGTCGTCTCATCGAACACTTCGGAGTTCGAGGCTTCAAATTTCATCCCTCTATCCAGGCATTCTATCCCAATGACCGCAGTGCATATGTTCTTTACGAGGTCATTGCCGAAGCAGGATTACCAGCCATATTTCACACAGGGCATTCGGGCATTGGAACGGGAATGCGTGGGGGTGGTGGCATTCACCTGAAATACTCGAACCCGATGTACCTGGATGACGTTGCCGTTGATTTTCCCGATATGCCAATCATTATGGCGCATCCGTCATTTCCCTGGCAGGATGAAGCCATTTCGGTGTGTCTGCACAAACCCCAGGTTTACATTGACCTTTCTGGCTGGTCTCCTAAGTATTTTCCACCTCAGCTTATCCAGTATGCGAACACACAACTCAAGCATAAAGTTTTGTTTGGCAGTGACTTTCCGTTGATTACACCGGACCGCTGGATGGCAGACTTCGAGAAAATCGCTATTCGACCAGAGGTACGCCCGTTAATCTTGAAGGAGAATGCCATCAAACTCTTGAAACTGGATCAGGAAGATAAACCTTAACGGGGATAATCTCAATACCGAGGTAGGGACAGCTTCATCACGTCCGTGCATCACAAGCGATGGGTCATGCGGACGTGATGAAGCTGTCCCTACCTCGGTATCAAACATCATTTCCGGCAATGTTCGCACGGAAGTGATACATCACATTACTACAAGGGTTTATGGGCGCGAATAAACGCGCTCACAAATTTGCCATCAACTTCAGCACGTTCCTGCTCGGATAGCAAAGAAACGGCATTACTCGCACCGCTGTCCGCGATATCTTGCAAGGCGTAGCGGCGCGTCACCTCAACTTCGACATCGACAAAGCCAGCTTCATGTAACAGGCGTCGATAATCGGACTCTTCTAACGCTCCTGCGATACATCCTGCCCATGCTTCCAAATCAGACTGTAACGCCTCTGGTATCTTTCCCTGAAAAACAATATCAGAAACGGCAAAGCGTCCACCCGGCACGAGAACACGATATGCTTCACGCATAACCTGTCCCTTATCAGCAGAAAGATTGATGACACAATTCGAGATGACTACATCAACACTATTTTCCGGCAACGGGATTGCCTCAATAATACCTTTTAGAAACCGCACATTCTCTATACCTGACTCGACACGATTTCGCTCCGCTAATGCGAGCATCGCATCCGTCATATCGAGACCATAGGCAAATCCGGTAGGGCCAACGCGACGTGCTGAAAGGAGTACATCAATACCACCGCCGCTACCCAGGTCAAGCACCTTCTCGCCCGGCTTCAACTCTGCTAACGCCGTTGGGTTGCCACAACCACGCGAAGCAAGAGCAGCTAATACTGGCACATTCTCTAACTCTAATTCACTGTACAGGTTGTCGGTAATACTTCCGCCATCCTCAGTTGTACAGCAGCTTGTACCACAACACGTACCCTCTTCCTGATTACTTGTTCCTGTTGTCTGCTGAATCACAGCTACCGAGCTACAGCAATCAGTTCCACAACACGCGCTCTCTTCCTGATTACTCGTTCCCATCGCCTGAGTCGCAGCTATTGTGTACCGCTCACGTACTACCTTACGCAACTGCTCATCACTTGCTGATAGATTATTCCTCATACAAGATAATCCTTTCTCTTCACTTCAAAGAAACAATACTATCTTAGAGACGGTATTTGCGAGAAAAGGACGCAGCATATTTGCTCTTAGCAACAATTCGCTCGTGGTTGATAATCAATGACGTGATTGAGATGATCAAATTGGAAATTACAGCAGGCGAGTAACATATCTTTTAACTGCTCACGCGCTCGTTGCACTCTGGACTTCGCGCCTGAAAAAGAAATGCCGAGACGTACACTCAACTCTTTCTGTGTTAACCCTTCGTACTCTGTCAACAACAATGCTTGCCTGTACTTTTCCGGGAGTTGCTCGACCATCTCACGTATGCATGGAGCTAGCTCACGTGCAACATCATCGAATATGGTATCGTTCTCTTCGGTTTTCCTTACCGTTGCAAGAGATAGGTTGCGTTTTTGATGACGATAATAGTCCATAATAGCGTTACGGGCTATCTGATATATCCAGCTTTGTAATTTCTCTTCGTCTCGCAAAGATGCGACATGGGTATGTATTTTCACGAAGACTTCTTGTAGCACATCGTCCACATCGGCAGTCTCCGTGATATGTCTATGAATAAATGTGCTGAGTCGTGGTTGATATACCTTCCAAATATCTTCAGTCGTCATGGCAATAGACTTTCTTTTATGATAGAGATTTCTTCTTACATAGACGCGAAAGGCCAAACAATGGACGCAACACCTTTTTTCGCATACAATCTTTATCAAGGATAGCATACGACAAGGAGTTTACATATGTCACAGCGTGTTCTTTTCATATGCACACACAACTCGGCTCGTTCACAAATGGCTGAGGGAATAATGTAGTATACGAGTCGCAGATCCACAGGATCGCGGTCCCAGGATATCGCCTGGAGCGAAGGCAAGCCT
>DAIQNC010000175.1:0-4457 GCA_036788655.1 Ktedonobacteraceae bacterium | reverse complement strand
CACACACAACTCCGCACGTTCACAGATGGCAGAAGGCTTACTACGATATCTGGGCGGCGACGCTTTCGATGTACACAGTGCGGGTACAAAGGCAACGCATGTCCGTCCACTTGCTATTCGTGTGATGAACGAACTTGGCATTGATATCTCTCAGCAACAGTCAAAGACATTGAGCCGTTACCTGAACGAACATTTCGACGAAGTTATCACCGTCTGTGATGCTGCCGCAGAAGCCTGTCCTCTATTTCCGAATGCAACACATATGCACCACTGGTCTTTTGAAGATCCATCGAAGGCCACCGGAAGTGAAGAGGAGCAGCTAACCGTCTATCGTCGTGTACGTGACGAGATACGCACTCGTATTGAGCAAGAGTTGTTGCAATAAAGACTAGAGAACGGTTAATAATGGCATTATCAAATCGAACACTATTGCGTATGCACGTCGAAGCGGTATGGGGCGTTAAACTACCTACCATCGAGCAAAACGATATACAACTGTTGCCTGACAGCCCTCAACCTTCATGGAAACTCTGCGCGGCACATATTGCTGAAGGACATGAGTATATCTGGCGACCTGATGTTAACGCGAAAGAGCGCGATGCACTACGCTTACGAGTTGATGAGGCATTAGCATTCTCGCTGCAAGCTCCCACATTGCCAGGAGTGAGCCACGAACTTGCATTTTCGCAGATTGCTACGCCACAACTTGATATTGCAACGGCTCGCACAATTGCCCGTCCTCTTACGCTCGATGACCAGCAACTTGTCGAGACGTTCGCAGGAAATAGTGCTGAATTAGCATACTACTTTCACCCTCACAGGCGTCCCTTGATTGGTGTTGTTGTTGCACGTCGTCTCGTCAGTATCGCGCACAGTTCTCGACGCACTCAAGAGGCTTGTGAGTTAGGCATAGACACACTTCCCGATGCCCGTAGAAAAGGCTATGCACTTGCCGCAACACTGGTATGGACTCAAGCGGTACAACAGGAAAGGCTTCTTCCGATTTATAGCGCACTCGCTGAAAACACTGCGTCTCTGGGTCTTGCTCACGCTGCTGGATACCGACCGTTTGCACGTGTCGCAACATTTTATGAATGAATGGCTATAAGCAATTTGTAGTGCGACAATTCGGCGTATTCCCTGAATGCGAACGCCGACAATGAATTGTCGCACTACAAATAATGGTGTTTTCACGTAATGTTTGCTTGAAGCAAACGCTCGACGATGACGACATCACGCCAGACGCCATCAAGCTTCGCGTGTTTATAATATACGCCGACTTCACGAAAACCGAGCGAGGATATCAGTTTTCGACTCGCTTTGTTCTCAACAAAGACTCGTGAAACCAACTTCCAGAAACCAGCTTCCTCAGCAACGTGGATGAGAGCTTCCAATGCTAAACGTCCTGCGCCTTGTCCTCGCATATCTCGCCTGATATACACCGAACATTCTGCTATACCAGCGTAGCATTCACGATTACTATAAGAAGAAGTTGAGCCGAAGGCGACAATACCTTGCTCATTTTCAACAACGATTATGGGATGAATACCATCGAACCACTCTCGTATATCTTTGGGAGTGCGTAGACGGGTCTCGAAAGTTGCTACACGATCTTCAATCCCTTGATTATAGATAGCGGCAATCTCAACAGCATCGTTTGTATTTGCAATACGAGTCTTCATAGTGTCTTCTACTTTGCGATAGTAATGGGCAGCCTCATACCTGCCATATAGTGTCCGCGCATCAGGCAATCTATTTCGTATGCGCCTTCGTTTCGTGGCGTGAACGTGTAGTTCATTGATACGGTTGTGCCAGGAGCTATCTGCTCTATCTCGAACAGTTGATAGGCTCCTTCGCCACCATTCGGTAGCAACTTTCCGTTCGGAAGAGACTGCACAATAGTAAATTCATGGACAGATGGGCCTTTGTTTGTTGCAACAAAATAGTAGGGTTTTCCAACGTGGAAGATTGTGATTGAAGAGGTAATAGAAAAATCTTTCAGCGTAATATCAACTCTTATCGCACCTATGGTAGGCGTGTCTCGCTGCGTTGAAAAATCGACGGTATCGTTTGGATAAGCGGTTGCTGTAGCTGATGCGGTAGATGGCTTATGGATACTTGCGAATGAGTCGATGCTGAACCAGGCCACAAAGACCATCAATAGAGTGCATACTGCTATCAGCACCTTACCTATAAAACGGGCGTATTTGCTGCGTTGCTTCATAAAATCTGACCATCTCCTCTACTATCTTTGCCGTATGTCTTGCTCAGTATAGTGCATGAGCTATCTTCTGACAAGCATTTTATCGCAGGTCGATATGTTATACTATGTCCATTAGCCGTTGCTTCTTATGCTCGTCACGCCCACGATGAAGAAAGAGAGTGCTTACAGTGTCCGAAGTCCTCAAACAAACGCGCAGTATCTGTTCCACCTGTGGTGAGATTGTTCCAGCAGTCTATGAAGTACGTGAAAACGATGAGGTCTATTTTTCACGTAGCTGTCCGGCACATGGCGTTGTCGATACTGAACTTGGACAACATGCGGCATTTTACCGAAAATCGTTTCAGGTCGAACGCATGATGATTGAACGCTATGGGGATGGCGGCAATACCGACATTTCACAGGGGCTTTCACCATTTCCGCTTCGCAAACCTGCTGGCCTCGCTATTGTAGAGATAACAGAACGCTGCAACCTGACCTGTCCGATGTGCTATGCCTATTCCAGTCCATCCGAGCGTGATTATACACTTGAAGAAATCGAGATGCGGCTAGATCAGTTGATAGCAATTGAGGGTAAAGGTATCTCATTGCAAATATCTGGTGGCGAACCATCAGTGCGGAAAGACCTGGACAAGATCGCGGCAATGGTCAAACGTAAAGGCTTCGGGCATTTAGAGATGGTGAGCAATGGCATTCGGCTGGCACGCGAGCGTGATTTCGCGCAGAAACTGGTAGATTGGGGCTTCACCTCGGTCTATCTCCAGTTCGACAGCACACGTCGAGAGGATATCATCAAGCTGCGTGGCGAAGACCTGTGGGATGTACGGGAAAAGGCGATTGCCGCCCTTGAACGTGCCAAACTCCCTTCAACACTCGCAGTCTCGCTCTACGACGGTCTCAACACCGACCAGATTCAACAAGCGATACATTTTGCGTGGCTCCATCCTGATACCGTATGTGCCATCGCATTTCAAGCAGCAACTCCATTCGGACGTTTTGAAGTTGATGGCAAAGCGCAGACACCTCGTAAGCTTCGTATGGCAGAGATACTTCAACTGATTGAGGAGCAAACAGGCATTTCGCAAGACTTGTTTTTCCCCGTTGGAGAAGGGTCGCCGCTCTGCAATACCTTTACATTGCTCAAACATACAAAAGATGGCTATAAACCTGTTGCTCCAAACTTCACGCTCAAAGAGTTCATGGAAGTCATCGGGCCGCGCCCCAACATGACGCTGCGAATGCTCACTCGCGGACGCTCTGCCGTACTTCCACAACTTGTCACGAACATCGGTGGGAGCCTCAAACTGATGAAGACATTGTGGCCCCATATTGGAACCGACCCGTCATTCTGGACGAGCCGCAAAACGCTCACACTCTTCGTCAAGCCCTTTATGGATGAGAGCGATATCGACATGAGCCGCATCGAACGTTGTTGCTTCCATAATGCCTCACCACGTGGCGTGATGTCGTTCTGCGCCCTCAACGCGAAGATGCGACCCGCACAACCACACGCCCATGAGAGCGCGTTCGTTCCTCTACCCACACGTCGCGCAAAGCAACAAGAAGTCGTAATCAACTAAGATCATGCGTTTCTCTATCATCATGCCTGTACTGAATGAGGAGGCGTCACTGGAAACATATCTGCGTCTCCTCGTTCGCCCATGCGCTGGACAGAATTGTGAACTTCTTATCGTTGATGGTGGCAGTAGTGACGCCACCATCAACGTTGCCGAACGCTACGGGCGCGTTATCTGCTCTCCAAAGGGACGTGCGAAACAGATGAATATGGGAGCAAGTTTCGCACAGGGAGATGTGCTACTCTTTCTACACGCTGATACACAACTTCCCGACGATGCTTTCATTGCTATTGAACAGGCTTTACAGTCAACACAAGTAGTGGGAGGTGCGTTTCGTCTCAGTTTTGATCGTACAGGCTGGCTCTACCGCCTCGTCACATTCAGTACAAACCTTCGTTCACGTCTCAGTACCATCTTTACAGGCGACCAGGCATACTTTATACGTGCAGAAAGTTTTCGTGCCGTTGGTGGGTATCCTGATATTGCTCTGATGGAAGACCTGGAGATTATCAAAGAGCTACGGGCTATTGGCAAGGTTATCCTTTTGCCACAACATGTCACAACCTCGGCACGGCGGCATGAAAAAATTGGTTTGCTCCGTAGTGTAACATTTATGTGGTATATGCGAACACTCTATCGCTTCGGTGTCTCTCCTGCAC
>DAIQNC010000174.1:0-7692 GCA_036788655.1 Ktedonobacteraceae bacterium | reverse complement strand
GCACTGCCGTTCGCGCCAACTCTGTCTTGTGCGCTCGTAAATAGGCGGCTACATTGTGTAGATGTTTGGCACGTTCCGCAAACGAAGTTGTGCGCCATGTTAGAAATGCTTGATGCGCCTGCTCCAGAGCATCATTTATCTGCTGCTGGCTATACGGCTCAAACGTTTCAATAACCTCTCCATTGTTTGGATTGATTGACTGAATGCTCATGAAAAATTTCTCCTTGTAGGAATGTGATTTATCAGTTCTGGTAATTCATTCTACCACGCACAAAAGTGATAAATCACGTTCATACATAATAAATCGCTACAGGGGTGATAAATCACGTTCATACATGTATCTGCGTAATTACTACAATGTACAATCTACGAGAACTCGTCCAAATACGTCATTACTTCTAATTGCTTCGAGCGCATCTTCAGCCTGTGCCAGAGGAAACGATGCACCAATGATTGTTCTTACTTTTCCATCACGCACCATCTGTAATGAGTGTGCTATTTCGGCTCGTGTCGCATAGCGTGTTCCCATGAGAGTTATTTCCTTATTGATCAGGTACATCGGGGAAGCCGAGATAACGGCACTCTTATCTGAACGTAAGTGCGGTAATGTTCCTACGATGACAAAGGTTCCACCACGTCCAAGCGCAGCTATTCCTGCATGTGTTGTCAGGGGCGAGCCAACGAAGTCGATGCAGGTATCAAGTTGACCATTCGCCGCATCAACAAGATTGTTCTGCCATGACTCCTCACTTGAGTCTATCACAGCGTCGATGTCGAAGTCATGCAAGCGGTTCAACTTTGTGGCATCGCGCTCGACTGCGATAACATATGCACCAAACGCTTTTGCGACCTGAATCATGTGAATGCCAACACCCCCACCTGCTCCGATAATAGCGACTCGTTGACCTGCGACAATACGCGCTCGTTCACGTGCAATATGGTAGGGTGTGGCTACAGCGTCCGCGATAATGCCTGCCTCGCGCAGGGGGACGCCATCGGGAATGAGTACAAGATTGCGAGCGGGAACAACGATATATTCAGCAAAGGCTCCATCTATCTTTGCACCGATATTACCTTTGTTATTGAGACATAACGTCTCTCGACCTGATGCACACATGACACAGTTGCCACAAAACAAATAAAATGAACCAGTGACAGCATCGCCCTCATGCCAGTATTCGACTCCTGCACCCAATGTCGCAATTGTTCCGGCATATTCGTGACCCATAATGCGAGGCGTCGAACCCCCCAGATGTCCCAGCCGTATGCTTTCGAGCGTCAACCCTGCTCCACATGCTATCACCTGCACCAATACTTCACCATAACCCGGCTCAGGTACTGGTCTTGTCTGAAGCGTCAGTTTGCCCCCAAATTCTTCGAGAACCATTGCTCGCATCTGCATGATATGTCTCCTTTATACAGGAAAATTTGGCAATGAAGGTAGGTCGCTCGAAACAAGTGTTCCTTGCTTTGCAGACTGCAAAAGAGACCACACTTTTTCGGGCTTGAGCGGCATGTCTATGGATGTGATACCAAACGGAGCAAGCGCATCCAGCACAGCATTCACAATTGCAGGTGGGCCACCTATACACCCTGACTCACCTGCGCCCTTTGCTCCTAATGGATTGTAAGGTGAGGGCGTTTCGACAAAATCAGTGACGAAATTTGGAAACATTTCAGCATTAGGCATAGCATAATCCATAAAACTCCCTGTGAGGAGTTGACCATCCTCATCATAGACAACCTCTTCACATAATGCCTGACCAATGCCCTGAGCCAGCCCTCCATGCACTTGTGCCTCAACAAGATAATGGTTGAGTACCTTGCCGCTATCATCCACTGCGTAATAGGCTTTTACCTGTACTTCGCCTGTATCGGGGTCTATCTCGACAATAGCAAGATGCGTCCCAGAAGAGTACGTTGCACCCGGCGAACGAAAATCGTGCCATGCTGCTAAACCTTCGATTGGCACACCATTTGCAGGATTGGGTGCATCATGTTGGATACGATCAGGGTGTTCTTCCGCAATACGCGCCAGTTCTCCAAACGAAATCGAGCGTGTAGGGGTTCCTTTTACCGTTATCTGCCCATTGTCTAATACGAGGTCAGTGGGAGCGGCTTCGAGTAGGTCAGAGGCAAGCAATAGTGCCTTTTCTTTCACGGCTTCTGCCGCCAGCAACACTGCAGAACCAGCTACTTGCGTGATACGACTTCCATATGTGCCAATACTGTATCCAGGCAGGTCGCTATCATTCAATGCAACTTCCACACTGGTAGGTGGCACATGTAGAGCAGTCGAGACGATTTGAGCAAAGGCTGTGAAATGTCCCTGTCCGTTATGAGAGACACCTGATTGCAGCAAAATCGTTCCATCTCGACGAATGCGTACAGTGGCAGATTCTCGCGGTGCATTTGGTGGAGTGACTGTATCACCTGATAGCTCAGTGAAGGACGCAATACCAATACCCAGTAAGGTAGGATGTCCATTTTGGCGATACTGCCGTTGTTTTTCGCGCCAACCAGCGTAATCGCCTAGTTCAAGGACACGATCAAAGGCAGCCTGATAATTGCCACTATCGTAGACAATGCCTGTAATCGTCTTATATGGAAAAGATTGTGGCAAAATAAAATTGCGTCGGCGCACATCTACCGGGTCGAGGTTGAGTTCATGGGCGATACGATCCATGACACGCTCTATAATGTAGGTAGCTTCGGGTCGTCCAGCACCTCGATAGGGTGCGGTTGTAGCCTTATTCGTGAAGACTCCTACCACTTCGCTTTCCAATGCCTGTAGTTCATAAGGGCCGCATATCTGTGTTGGTGTGCGCGTTGGAACCATAACCGTTGCGAAGGTGAGAAACGCACCGAGGTCGCCTATGGAGCGGAGACGCATACCACGCAGCTTTCCATCATTCTGAACGGCTGCTTCTACATAATTGACCTGACCACGCCCCTGTGACTGCGCCTGTAAATTTTCTCCACGTTGCTCAATCCACTTGACAGGTCGCTCCAACTTCATTGCCATTAATGCAGCAATAATTTCTTCACCCAGAAATTGATTTTTCGCGCCAAATGCTCCACCTACATCAGCATTATGCACATGGATGTGTTTTTTATCGAGACCAAGAAACGTCGAGAGCGTGTCTCTAGCACGGAAAACAGCTTGTGATGAGACCCATGCAGTAAGTTCTCCTGTGGTTGCATCGAAATCGAAGAGGCAGGCGCGTGGCTCAAGCGAACCAGGGGCGAGTCGTTGATTGACGAGACGCAATCGAACAACATGCTCTGCTTGCTCAAATGCGGCCTTTATATCGCCACCCTCAAAGTGTTGAGTGAAAGCGATATTAGAATCAAGTTCGTCATACAAACGGGGTGCGTCAGATGCTAGTGCAGCTTCCGGGTCTATCACCGCAGAAAGAAGCGTGTAGTCAATATCAACAAGGTCTCGTGCGTCTTCGGCAATCGCAAGACTCTCGGCGACGATAACAGCTACAGGGTCTCCGACATAGCGCACTCTTCCAATCGCAAATGGACGACGTTCTGGCTTTCGCAAACCAGCAACAGGCATACTCTCCAGCGTTCGCATTCCCCGTACCAGTTCCTCACCTGTGAAGGCGGCAACAACCCCTGGCAATGCTTTTGCATTCTCAAAATAGATAGCCTCGATTTTAGCGTGAGCATACGGGCTACGAACCACGACCATAAAGAGCGGCTTGCGATGCGAAGGTAACGACCTGATATCATCGACGTATCGAGAACGACCAGTGATAGCTATATAATCTTCTCGACGGCGTTCTAATCCTGTAACCTTGCTACTCGTATGCATAAGCACCACTACTTCTTTATATGAATGTTTTGTGAATAGCGATGTAAATTGTCTATTCATCATACCATTAAAGCGCGGCAATGTCAATTGAGTATACTTTCCATCCTCTCTATAAAAATGAATATAAGCGTAATTGATATCATTAAAGCCGTATTTCAGCACAAATACAGCATACTTTCTTTGTTGTCAAACATTGCAAGCGAGTAAAATAATCGACAATATTGATACGCTTGACTTTATCAGAATCAATTGGTATAATCATTAGACAATCTATTTCAGCCAACATATGGATAGGGCAAGGGAAGCGTGGCTTGTTGGGGATAAGAGAGGTTTTCATGTATGCGCCAATTCAATCAATGAAGGTTTTTGAGCGAGTAGCAACACAAATCGAGAAGCGTATTCTTGATGGTGAGTTGCGGAGTGGTGATCGCCTTCCGACTGAACGCGCTCTGGCAGAACAATTTCAGGTGAGTCGTACCGCAGTACGAGAGGCTATGAAAATTCTGGCTCAGAAGGGATTAGTGGATATGCGTCCCGGCAGAGGCACAATCGTTATTGATGGCGCACACGAAGCAATGGAGCATTCGATTGGTCTCCTCATGAGAATGAAAATGAGCGAGGCCACTGGCTCAGATGATCTCGTTGAGGTACGAAGAATTTTTGAGACTGAGATTGCTGCACTCGCTGCTGCGCGTGCAACGGAAAAAGAGATTGCCGCTATGCGCGAGGCGATACGAGTGATGGATGAGAGCCTGAACGATGCCGACGCATTCATTTTAGCGGATAATTGCTTTCATGAAGCACTTGCTCAGGCCACACAAAATGCACTTATACTCATTCTGCTCAATTCCATTGGAAATTTGGTGAGCCAGCAACGCAAACAAAGCTTTGAGGTCGATGGTGGCCCTCAGCGTGGGCAGATGCATCACAGGCGTATCCTTGATAGCATTATCAGGCGCGACCCGGAATCTGCACGAACGGCAATGACCTCACATCTAATGCAAGTTCGTGAAGATGTCAATGCGGCAGTGAAACACGAAGCATAGATTTTCTGCTACCTGACATGTAGGGACGTAATGAATTACGCCCATTCCTAATACATAATAATTTGGTCGTACTAAGTTCTCACATGGGCGTAATTCATTACGCCTCTACAAATATTTTTCAGTTCGTCCAGTTGGAGGTTGTGTATGGCTAACCTTGGATTTGTCGGGCTAGGAGCAATGGGTGGGCGCGTCACAAAGCGTTTACTCGATGCCGGACATACTGTTACTGGATATAATCGTACAAAGTCGAAAGCACAGTGGCTGCTTGATGCTGGTATGCGCTGGGCAGACTCGCCACGAGCCGTCGCAGAAGCATCGGATGTCGTGTTTGCGATGGTCACAAATACACATGCTTTGCACGAAATATTTCATGGCTCCGATGGAATTCTGTCGGGTCTTACCTCTCACAAAATATTTGTCGATATGAGTACCGTTAGCCCTGCTGCCTCTCGCCATCTTGCCTCACAGGTCGCAGAAAAGGGCGCACATATGCTTGATTCACCCGTATCAGGCAGTGTTATCACCCTCGAAGAAGGCAAACTTTCGCTGATGGTTGGTGGTGAGGAATCCGCATTTGAGCAGGTCAAACCTATTTTGCTGGACATTGGCCCGAAGGTCAACTATGTTGGTAAAAACGGTCAGGCTGTCCTGATGAAAATTGCCATCAATCTCAATTTACAGGTACAATTCACAGCGTTCTGCGAAGGACTCCTGCTCGCTGTCAAAGGTGGCATTCCTGCTGAGACGGCTCTTGAAGTAATGCTCAACAGTGTGATTGCCTCACCTTCTTTGAAATATCGAACTCCATTTATCCTCAATATGCCTGACGAAGCATGGTTCAATGTGAACATGATGCAGAAGGATATGTTGCTGGCGGAAGAGTTGGGAAGAGAACTGGATGTCGCGCTGCCAACAGTTGCCATCACTAACCAGTTGCTCACTTCTGCCCGTGCAATGGGACTGGCGGAGCATGACTTTGCTATCGTGTATAAGGTTCTGGCTCAAATGGCAGGTGTAGACCTGTAACACTTCTGGAGACACAACTACATGCTACAACATGAGACATCTCAAACGAGTAATGCGGATGCGTTCATTTCCACTGTTGAGCGAAAAGACTGGTTGCATATGTATGAACAGATGCTGAAAATCCGTCTTTTTGAAGAACACGTGAATCAACTGTACCTCACAGCACGAATGCCCGGCCTCGCCCACCTGTACATCGGTGAAGAGGCTATCGCAGTTGGTGTGTGTCAGGCACTACGACGCGAAGACTATATCACCAGTACGCATCGTGGACATGGGCATTGCCTGGCAAAAGGAGCGTCCGTTGACCGCATGTTTGCTGAATTGCCTGGCTACTGTCATGGCAAAGGCGGCTCGATGCATATTGCAGATCAGGATACCGGCAATCTCGGAGCCAACGCCATCGTCGGTGGTAGCGCGGGCCTCGCCACTGGTTCGGCAATGTCGAGCAAAATGCTCAAAAACAACCGCGTTACCGTTTGTTTCTTTGGTGATGGTGCGCTTGGTCAAGGGTCGCTTTATGAAGTGATGAATATAGCTTCCCTGTGGAAACTACCTATTATTTACGTGTGCGAAAACAACATGTATAACGAATATACGCATTATTCTGAGACAACTGCTGGCGAGATAGCTACAAGAGCGCAAGCTTTCGGTATTCCGACGGAACAGGTAGATGGTCAGGATGTGCGTGTTGTTTTCGCAACGGCTTCACGGATGGTCGATAGAGCGCGTAGTGGCGAGGGGCCGAGCTTTCTGCTCTGTGACACCTACCGCTACATGGGACACCATGTCGGCGACATTCAACGTGCTTATTATCGCTCTAAAGAGGAAGAGGAATATTGGCGAACGTCACGCGATCCTCTGAAATTGTTAACAGCGTGGCTGCTTGAGAAGAAGATAGCAGACCTGGATACATTACATCAGATTGAACAGCGCGTTCAGAACGAAGTTGAGACCGGAGAACAATTCGCGCTTGAGGCTCCCTATCCAGATACGGAAGAGGTGGATAAAGATGTCTACGCCTAATGCGACGAATACAACAAGTACCATAGTAAAAGAGAATGAACAGGGAATGCGCGTTATCACGCTTGGTCAGGCTATACGTGAAGCACTAGCCGAAGAGTTACGACGCGACCCACGAGTATTCATTATGGGCGAGGATGTCGCAGAAGCTGGTACGCCCTTCAAGGTGCTTTCCGGCCTTGTTGAAGAGTTTGGCACATCGCGTGTCATTGATACGCCCATCTCAGAAGCTGGTATCACTGGTCTGGGAGTTGGTGGTGCGATGACAGGAATGCGTCCTATTGTCGATATCATGTTTGGCGATTTTATTGCGCTAGCGATGGATCAAATCGTCAATCAGGCCGCGAAAGTGCATTACATGTCTGGCGGAAAGCTGAGAGTGCCGTTGGTGGTACGCACCACGCTGGGAGCCACACGTCGTACTGCTGCCCAACATAGCCAGAGCCTTCATGCATGGGTCAGCCACATACCCGGTTTGAAAGTCGTTCTGCCATCAACGCCTTATGATGCAAAGGGATTGCTCAAAACGGCTATCCGCGACGAGAATCCAGTCATATTTTTTGAAGACAAGATGATGTATCAGTTGAAAGGGGCTGTGCCAGAAGGCGATTATACCATCCCCTTTGGCGTGGCAGATATCAAGCGTACTGGAACAGATATCACGCTGGTTGCGACGAGTAGTATGGTACAGGTTGCACTTGAAGCGGCTGACCAATTGGAAACGCTGGGCATCAGTGCCGAAGTGGTTGATCCGCGCACCACATTTCCACTTGA
>DAIQNC010000173.1:0-7727 GCA_036788655.1 Ktedonobacteraceae bacterium | reverse complement strand
ATATATGACGCACGCAGTATGCAACGTGTATAGTAGGGGCGTACCCTTGTGGTCGCCCGTGCCAGAGGGTGTGTTCGCCCGTGTGGGTCTACTGGTCGCCCCTATGGTTCCACGAATTCCGTGTGTAACTACAGAAATTGGTTTGTATACAGAGAGTTCAAATCCAGGCTTGTGACGGTTTTGCCTGATGCGTCCTGCACTCCACCGTTTCGCAACATGAATTCAGGGTAGCCTTGCCATGCTGAGGCATCCTGCATTCCCCATGTACGCCCACTATCGACGTAGCGCGGACTGAGAAATTGCTGGCTTGCAAAGACGAGTCCTGTATCTGGGAAGGTTCCTTTTGGGGCAAGGTCGATCAAGTCTTGTGCCGCCTGTTGTGGATTAGTGCGTGCGAAATCATAGCCTTTTATGGTAGCTGCCATGAAGCGATGCAACAGGTCTGCTTTCTGCTGCATTTCCTTCGGGCCTGTAATGATATTCGGTGTGTAGTAGTCGGGAATACCATAATTCACAATGGGCATGACATTGAGCTTGTACCCCTGTCGCTGTGCTTGAAGCACTTCCCATCCCTCGAAGACCCATACAAAATCAATACGATGCGACTCTAACGCTTGCATTGCATCGACGCTCAGTGTCACGCTCTTGAAGTTGCCTTTGCCTCCATCATGCTTGATGATTTCTCCGATAACGGCATTCTCATAGGGTGCGCCAAAGGCTCCATACACCTTGCCATCAAAATCTTGTGGACGTGTCAGGCTAGAGCTTGCGAGAGAGACAAGTGCTGATGTGTTGTGTTGAATAATCGCAGCAATAGAGACAACAGGTTGTCCAGAGGCGGCATCAGCTACAATGCTTTCCGTTGAACTGATACCCACATCAGCCTTACCACTACTCACCAACACATCGGGCGAGACGTTATTCGAGTAGGGGAGCAGTTGCAAGTTGATACCCTCATCTTTATACCATCCATTTTTGATGGCGGCATAAATACCTGTATGGTTGGTGTTCGGTGTCCAATCCAGCGCAAGCGTCATCGTCGTGAGTTTCTGCGAACCATGCGATGTCGTCGTGTTCGTATTTCCCAGTGCGTTATGCTGCATGATAAACGCACCGACGACAACGATAATCAATAGCACTGGAAGCCCAATACTTAACAGCAAGCGGAAACGAGAGTTCATAAGAAAGTTCCTTTCGTCAGACAATCCAACAGGTATTTGTAGACCGATAATTCATTGTCGGCGTCTCTGTGTTAGAAAACGCCGACAATGAATTATCGGTCTACAAATACCTGTCAAGCTCGTATAAATTGCGAAGACCAGGGTAACGCGATACGTTCGATGAGCGATACAAGGCCGAATAAGAGTAAACTCAGTATTGCCGTAATAAAGATAGCGGCAAAGACCAGCACGATAGCGTGAGAATTTGCCGATGTCTCCATGAAAATGCCAAGTCCTTGATAGCCGCCAACATATTCACCTACGATGGCTCCTGTGACACTATAGGTTGCCGCGATACGCAAGCCAGAGAAAAACGAGGGCATCGCGCCCGGCAAGCGCACGTACCAGAGCGTTTGCCAGTAGGAAGCTCGCATACTCTTCATGAGGCGTAACAGGTCAGCATCCGTTCCCATCAGGCCATCGGCGCAGGCAACGGCGATAGGAAAGAAACAATAGAGGACGACGACAATCACCTTTGGTCCCAGGTCGTAGCCAAACCAGATGAGCAAGAGAGGTGCAAGTGCGATAATGGGTATAGTCTGCGATATAACCAGAAGAGGGTAGATAGCGCGTCGTATCAACGATGAGCTATCAAGCATGATGGCGATGATGAGTCCCAGGATAGTTGCGATAGCAAGACCTATCACCGTCTCCAACATCGTCTGTGTTGTGTGAACGGAAAGAATATCCCAGTTCTCCATGAGTGCTTTGATAATCGCGGTTGGTGCAGGTAAGATATCGACGGGAACTTGCACCACGCGCACATAAAGTTCCCAGAAAGCAAAGAGCGCGATAAGCAGGACGAAGGCAGGGCCAAAGCTCGCAACGTAGCGGAAACGCGGCGCACGAGTAACAACTGCTGGTTGAGCGGTAATCATAATTGTTGCTCCTTTAACAAGAGAGCGATGAGTTCCTGTTCGAGTTGTACAGCGCGTTCCTGGGCCAGACTCTCCTGGCGACGTGGACGCGGCAGGTCTACCTCGACAACGCGCAATACTCGTGCTGGTCGTGTACTGAGGACATAGATTCGGTCAGAGAGCAGGATAGCTTCGCGTACATCATGCGTGATGAAAAGGACGCTTGCGTGTAGTGTCTGCCAGAGGTCAAGGAGCCACATCTGGAGCGAGAGGCGTGTCAGCGCATCGAGCGCACCAAAGGGTTCATCGAGCAGAAGAAAGTTGCGGTTGAAGAGGACGGTTCGCAGTAATGCAACACGTTGACGCATTCCCCCTGAAAGCGTCGCCGGATAGCTCTGCGCGAATTCTGCCAGTCCAAAACGTTTGAGTAGCTCGGATGCCTCTTGCTGCGCCTGTTTGCGTGGCACACGACGCACATCTAAGCCAAGCAGCACATTCTCTTCAACGGTACGCCAGGGTAGTAGTAGAGGTTGTTGTAACATATAACCCGACTTACCTGCACGAGTTCCTTCGGTATCTCCATCAATAGCAATCGTTCCCGCGCTCGGCTCATCGACTCCTGCGATACTATTGAAGAGCGTACTTTTGCCGCAGCCGCTCGGCCCTATTAACGTCACAAACTCACCCTGCTCAACGGTCACATCGACTGGTTGCAGTGCCTCAACTATGCGACCCGATGTGCGATACGTTTTTGTAACGCCTTCTACAACCAGTTTAGGTGGCGATTGCTGAATAGCTTTCGTTTCCTGGCTCATGCTCTCTTTCATGATTGTTTGCTCTCTCAAAACCTGCTATCTGTAGTCTGGCGATGTATCACAGACGAGTTCTCATACCGCACATCTGCGATACACCGCCAGACTACAGATAGCAGGCATCCTATTCCAGAGGCATACAAAAGGCCGCAACCCTGATTTGGAGGGTTGCGGCCTTGTATAAACTTCTATAAGTGGAGACCGTCACCGCTTCCCTCCGTCGGAATTACCCGAATCAGGTTCATAGGGTCGGTGATGCAACGGTTGCATCGCCTCTCAGCCGTATGGCTCCCCTAGCGGAAATGATGTATGCGAATGTCTAATGTACTGAACATATTATAGGAGATAGGTTCGGGATAGTGCAAGGTGATATACACAGCATATTCTCACATCTATTCGGGAAAATATATAGACTTTTTAAGGCACTCTTGATATTCTCATCAATGAAAGCTATATTATAATCTGATTATTTTACGAAACAACATGGATATCACCATAGATAACTATAAGAAAATTGCTCGACTCACCAAGGGGGAAATGAAGTATGCCACTCGAAGGCTTACAGGTTGATCGCTACAAACTGATACGTTTACTGCGCAGAGGCGGTATGAGTGAAATCTACCTCGCAGAAGATACCCGAATGCCGCGTCAGGTTGCGGTCAAAGTTATGCAAGCTGAGGGTTCATTGTACCCTGATGCGAACATAGCAAATGATGCCTCACGTCTCTTTGAACGTGAGATGCGAGCCGTGACAACATTGGACTCGCCGTATATATTGCCCTTACTCGATTTTGGGAAGCAGACGCTAAGTGGCTCGGAAATAACGTACATGGTGATGCCGTTTCGTCCCGAAGGCTCACTCGCGGACTGGATCAAACAGCGCGTCAATGCTGCCCCACTCTCAGTCGCTGATATCGCATATATCATTCATCAAGCAGGGGAAGGCTTACAACACGCACACGATCACAACATTATTCACCTGGATGTGAAACCGTCTAATCTGCTCATACGCCATCGACCGGAGACGCCCAATCGACCAGATGTGCTGCTTGCTGATTTCGGCATTGCTAAATTTACAGGAGCTTCTCAGGAGAGTAAGGCCATACGTGGAACCCTTGAATATATGGCTCCCGAACAATGGCGAAGTTATCCTGTACCTGCCAGCGACCAGTACGCACTGGCAGTCACTACCTACGAACTCCTTACCGGGCGACCTCCATTTCAAGGGAACGTCGCACAATTGATTAATCAGCACTACAACGTGGAACCACAACCACCGAGTACACTCAATTCGCGCATTTCTCCTGCCGTTGATACCGTAATTCTCCGAGCATTGCGAAAGCAGCCAGAGGAACGTTATCCCTCGATACGCGCCTTTGTGGACGCGCTACAACAGGTCGCGTTAACTCAACCCGTGCCAGTTCAACCGCGTCCAACGCCTGCTCCACCTGCACCACCCATTCCACCTCCTCCACCACAACCAGTGACTGGACGCGATATTCATACCTCGCTCACGCTCACGTCATTGGAAGCTATGACCGGTGGAGTGCGTCCCGTCATGGTGCAAGGGAACAGGCTCATCAACGTTCCTGTACCTGCTCATGTTCAAAACGGGCAAATGATTCGTCTGGATGGCTATGGCGAACCATCACACATCGGTGGAATGCCAGGAGCGTTGATTATCAATGTACTTGTCGTGAACAGGCAACAATATCCACCCGTTCCACAACCTGTGCCTGTTCCACCGATTTCTATTCCTCCACCTCCAACACCACGCAAACGCAACATTCCGCTACTTATTGGTATCGTTGCTCTCATAGTCGTTGTTATCGGGGCAGGTCTCATTGCGGTCTTTTCTCACATTGGCGGCCCTACTCAAGCACAAATAGATGCAACGGCGACAGCAACAACGATACAGAATAATCCCGATCCTTATTCGCCAGCAGGAAAGCTTGCCTTTTTCGACTCGATGAGTACACAGGACGATACATGGCCTTCAGACCCACACTGCTCTTTCACAGGGGGAGCCTATCACATCATCGAGACAACACCGAAAATCTATTATCCCTGCTACGCCAACAACCTTGTCTACGGTGACTTTACGTTCGAGGCGACCATGAAGCTCGTCAAAGGCGATTGTAGTGGACTTATCTTCCGTGCTGATAAACCCTCTGGCAAACTCTATCTCTATCGCTTCTGCTACGATAGTCGCTACCGCTTCACGCTCTACATCGACAACGCAGGTACGAATGCAACAGACATTGCCAATCAACCTTCATCCATCATCAAAGCGGGCTATGTCACCAATACAATAGCGGTTGTGGCACATGGAAGCACCTTCGACCTGTACGCCAACGGACAAAACATCGACACCGTAACCGATAGCACCTATGCCAGTGGACACATTGCACTGTTCGCAGAAGATTTAAGTGACCCGACCGATGTAGCGTTTAGCAATATCAAAATATGGATACTTTAAGTCTTCTTTTCCATGAAAAGATGTGTTAATATTTGGATAAGTAGAATGCAAATTCAAACATCCATATAGATGCATAATGAGGAAAAAGTGTCATGCCACTAGATGGACAAACATTAGGACATTATCGCCTACTACGACTTATCGGCAAAGGCGGCATGGGTGAGGTCTACCTCGCAGAAGATATACACATCGGGCGGCAGGTAGCTATCAAAGTAGTGCAGAACGAGCAAACGTCTTACCCGAATGAACAGACAACAAAAGATGCTGCTCGTCTTTTTCAACGTGAAATGAAGGCCATTTCAGCACTCGATCATACGCATGTTTTGCCTCTTTACGATTACGGTGAAACAAGTATAGGGAAATCGTCGATTGCCTATATGGTCATGCCCTATCGTTCAGAAGGTTCGCTTGATGATTGGCTACAACAACGTCAAACGTCTAACCCTCTTTCACCAGAAGAAGTAAGTAACTTTATCTCTCAGGCAGCCGATGCACTTCAACATGCTCACGAGCATCATCTCGTACATCAGGACGTAAAATCATCAAACTTTCTCGTTCGCAATCGAACAGGCTCTTCCAGTCAACCCGATATTCTACTCACAGATTTTGGCGTTGCCAAATTCACGACAGCTACCACCACTGCCAGTCAGAATATACGTGGTACACCCGCTTATATGGCTCCTGAACAATGGGAAGGTGAACCTGTCCCTGCAACTGACCAGTACGCCCTTGCAGTGATGGCTTATCTATTACTTACAGGCCGTCCACCTTTTGTTGGACGCATGGAGCAAGTGATGCGTCAGCACTTCAATGTCACTCCACAGGCTCCTAGTACCATCAATTCCAGAATTTCTCCTGCTCTCGATGCCGTCATTCTCCGCGCCCTGGAAAAGAAACCTGAGAATCGTTTTGCCACTATTACTGATTTCGCAAATGCTTTCGCTCAAGCAGTAAAACCATCTATTTTCGGTACATTTGTACCTACTGTTCATCAGAACGAGTCTGAGCAAAAGCAGCCAGAGGCACCTGTTCCCGTTTCTCTCTATACTGAGCCGACTGTTCGCTCACCTCAGTCAGAAGAACTTGTCGTTCTTGATTCAACTGCTACCGTTGCATCTCTTCCACCTGAAGTCCAGAAAGATGAGAGACCGATACCACCACGTCCTCCATCTCGACCACGCAGTCGTATACGCACATCTCTCATCATCGGTCTGGTACTCGTCGTTATTCTTTCCAGTATCGTCAGCTTCTTTGTTTATCAGAGTAACGTGAATCAACAAAACTTGCGTGCTACTGCTTCTGCTCAAGACGCAACTTCTCAAGCAATTGCAGTGGCAAATGCTCACATTACCGCTACTGCACAGGCGTATGTTCGTGCTACTGCGACTGTCATTGCCGCTAACCCTTACCCATATCCGCAAGGTCATGGGACGCTGGTACTCTACGACCCTTTGAGTCATCAAGATAGTTGGAGTAACTCATCTAACACTGCCGTTGGTGGCTCCTGCCAGTTTAGTAACAAGGGACTCGTTATAAGCCAGTCACAATCTAGCAGTCCATACTACTGCGCTGAGAAGCAGTCATTCAGTAACTTTGCCTTTCAAGTACAAATGACATTCATTCAGGGTGATTGCGGCGGCATTCTTTTCCGTGGCGATATGTCTAAAGGCAGTTTCTACTACTTCCGTCTGTGTCCAAACGGAACATATCAAGTACGTAGCTACGCCAATAGTAGTAGCAGTAGCAATCCGAACATTATGGGGGGCGGCAATTTTACTCAAACGGGGTCTGGACAAACCAATACCATTGCAGTCGTCGCAAATGGCAATACTCTTACTTTCTATATAAACAAGCAAGAGATAGATAGCGCACAGGACGGCTCATATTCCACAGGTCAACTCGCCTTTTTCGCAGAAAACGACGGAGACTCTACGCAGATATCTTTTAGCAACGCACGTGTCTGGACATTGCAATAAGCAAAGAAGTCATATACACTACTCTGAGCAACATGCTGAGGAGAGCATTTATGAGAACGCAATAAGAGGACACATCACCAGAGGTTGAGCGGATACAAATTGAACTTATCAGACAAGCACCAATTACGAAACGCATTGCAATTATGGAATCCTTGACAGACTTCGTGATGCAATTAGCTAAACAGGAAATTCGACGTACTTCCCCCGATATAAGTGAACAGGAAATAATGCTTATACTCCTTGCACGTCAATATGGACAGCCGTTGGCAGACAAAGCACGAGAGGCTTTAGAACAAAGAAATATGCGCTAACAAATGGATTCTGTAGGGGTCATAATTTATTACACCCTCGTCCCCGTTCATCGATTGTATTTGATGAACGGG
>DAIQNC010000172.1:0-7774 GCA_036788655.1 Ktedonobacteraceae bacterium | reverse complement strand
TGGCCGAGGAGTCCGTACTCGTCGGGGCCGGAACCTTCACCACATTTTGGAGCGAGGCAAGAGGCTGCCAGACATGAGGCGATGTTGGATGCTGGGTTTGCGAAGCGGGAAGGTGTATCTCCGTAGCCCCTGTCTGCTGAATGTGTGGCAAGGCTGCGGTATTGATGCGCTGTGGAGAGATAATGCCCTCTCCACTAGGCTGAATGCTCTCCCCCGACTTCGCTGCCGCTTTGCTGGCTTTCATCCCCACGACACCTGACCACATGAACAGACTGAGCAAGCATACGAAGAGCAGAAGGAGACGAAACGAACGGTGAGACATCACTTACGCCTTTCCTTTGAAGAAATACTTGAGCCAAAACAACATTTTCTGCTACATGGTAGTTGGCAGCCACCTCAAGTGAACGAGGTCCTACCCAGACAGCAAGTCATCTCAACGAGCCGGATACGCGATAACGAGGAGCTTTCATCGCCTCTCTTCTCTTGGTACATGTGCTGAGAGAGGAGTCATTCAAGAAACTTTACCATCCCCTCTCTATCTCCGCAACCTCAAAAATAGGTACGTAATAACAGGAGAGAGGAGAACAACACACTGTGTTTATATTCGTAGGTTCCCCAAACTCACCATCTTGAGTTTTATGATTTGCTGACGTTTATTAAAATAATCGTTGCCAGAACCGTACCAGCGTAGTTGCTAGCACGGTTCTGGTAAGAGTAGCACTATACTTAATTGTCGGAAGTTGGAGCACGCCAGTAACGGCGGCTCGTCAGATTATCGCCAGGTTGGTTCGCGGTACTGGCAACTAATCCAGCATGTTGCAAATGGCGTAATGCTTCAAGAAGAATAGCGGGTCGAAGTTGATTCGAGCTAGCATTGGAGCGTAGGAGTATCCCTTGCAGTTCCGTCAATGTAACGCCATAATTGATAGGTAGAGACTCTAAGACCCGTTGAGCAAGCTGACGTTGGAATCTTCGACGGTCTTGCTGTTCTGGCGTTTCCTGCTGCGAAAGTGGTCCCGATGATGGGGCAAAGAAATGCACATCTAAACGGCAAGCATCAGCCCCTGCTTTCATGCAGGTCAGTTCGGTCACTTGCACCTTCTCCCCATAGCGTAATGCCGCACCTTCAATCGCTCCCATCAGGACAGAACATAACTTCCGCGGACTCTTATACACAAGGACAAACCCATGTGGATCGTGCGAGGAGAAGCTATACTCAAAAAGTGGTGGAGTCAATCCATCAGAAGTCCGACGCATTTGAGCGTGAGCGTCACCCATCGCTATCAACAATTCTTTTCCACTTCGTACTTCCGTCAGAAGGTACGCACATAGATGACTGGTCAACCCATTACTGATAAAGTAGCGTCCGTACTCTCGCAAGAGCGTCTCTATGGAAAGGTGTGTAAGTTGGTTAGCAACTCCTACGCCATGTAAGAGCATCGCGTCGTCATAAACACGGCTGGCAAGAGGTGAATTTGCCGGTGTCTCTCCCATCTTTTCTCGGTAGCTGGTCAGCAATGGGGTTCCAAATCGTTCAGCTAAATACTTCTCCCAGGTCACAAAGATTAATCCGTGCATCTCAAAAAGTCCCTTTCTCAATAAACATCATCAAATCCATCCGATTTTAAAATCCCCTAGACAGGATAGGCAAGAGCAGGATCAATGGTCGTTCCGATAGATTCGGCGCGAAATCGTTCACAGGCTAATGTCGTGGACCAATCACCATGCTGTACGGCGATACGTTGCACTGAGAGAGCTATCATTCGTTCAGCCCCTGGAAATTTTTGCGCCAGCCCAGTAGGTAGCTCTGCCAACTCACAAATCCGTGCAGTCCCGGCGATACACACTGCTAGTTGGGCGGCATAGTGAGGAACAAGCACGGTTGCCAGTCCAGTCTCCAGGATATTGCCTAACGCTTCAAAGGCCCCATTGCCCGTATAGTCGGGTAGAAGCACCGTTCCATGAGGTGATGCTGTATCGGGAGGCAAGGTAAGCAGGAAACCAGGAGCACCTCCGCGATGGTTGACAGCGCACTGACCATTCTGGCTGATGGTGCAGAGGAAGCAGAACACCTGCTGGGCTAGA
Source organism: Ktedonobacteraceae bacterium (assembly GCA_036788655.1). Taxonomy (GTDB): domain Bacteria; phylum Chloroflexota; class Ktedonobacteria; order Ktedonobacterales; family Ktedonobacteraceae; genus JBBQVS01. The sequence continues at coordinate 5,689 of DAIQNC010000172.1, read as the reverse complement.
AAAGCGTGTAGCTCCTCAGAAAGACTATCCAGGTTCCCGTTGAGCAAACGTTGAGGATGCCACTTTTGCCTGGAAGAGGGCGTGAGAGGCGCGGTCAAGCCTGACACCCTTGTTCGAATATACTTGGCACAGTGAAAGAAGGACTGTTGCACAGTAAGGCGTATACAAAGCGACCTCTCTTGTATGGAAGGCAAGAACGGAGGCGACTTTTTGCCTGAGAGCAATTGAGCCTTTGCTTGCACACAGAGGCGTTCTCGCGTTGTGTGGCATATAAAGAAGAGGCCAACCTGATCAGATAATTCCGCCGATGAAGATTGTTGTAATCCCTGAAACAGGAGGGACGTTCTCAACCGATCATGAAAATAGAGCAAGCACGTCTGTTGATCAATGAATTCGACAAAACCAGGACGTTCCATGATGAGCTGCGCGTCCAACTCATGACGAGGCCCTTTGCCAGCGATCACACAAAATGCTTGTTGCGCGATAAAATTCTGCGCTTGTTCAGTGAGGTAGAAGCTTTTCTTGCGATCAAAAGCAGCACCCTTCTCCTGAGTTCCCCAGCGTGTTCTTGCCAGTTGCTGTCCAATCGGAAGAAATGTATCCACATCCATGCATCTATCTCCCTCTTTGATAAAATATGGTAGCCCTTCATAGAGCATGTTCCATATTATAACTGATATAGTGAGGAAAATACTCCTAAATAGAAGAATTCGGTACTTTTGTAATGTATAAATGTAAGAGATTAATTAGATAAACTGAACGTTAATCTAATTTTAGTGCAATATTAATTACTCATTCCTGCTTGTAAGGCAATGAGAGTGATACATCACATCATTTCATATGGCATGTTATAGAAGCTAGCTGTCATACGACATGTTACTAGAAGCTAGCTATTTGACGAAACAACTCATTCTAGTCGATACATCGCAAAATCACAGAGTTTTCAGGGAGAGATATCGTTCACAATATATCAAACGTTTCAGGATGACATAGCTCATCTACTGTATGCTCATGATTTTCATGGATTGGGACTATTGTACTGTCTATTTATTCCATGCTCTTGCTACATTGTAGCAACCGTGCTGCAACTCTGAAAACACGAAGGTGGAAAGCCATTTTATTTATATATTGGCTTCCCACCTTGTTTTATGCCATCATTCTATTTATTTGCATCCTCAATGTGCGGCATCACGGTGTTGCAGTAGCAATTGGCGTGAGTGTCGCTGTGGGTTGAGGGGTAACAGTAGGAGGAATAGGAGTTGCTGTCGGTATGGGTGTTGGCGTCCCACTGCTAGCGAACTGGATATCTAAAACGGCGTGCAATTCAATACCGTTGGGAGCAACTCCGGTTTGCCCATGTAAGGAATCAAAGAAGCCAACGCCCGTGACAGTGACGGGGACATTGGCATTCTGAAAACTACTCGTAGGTGTATAAAGGGCATCGAATTCCGAGCGAGCATTCTGGATGCCAGAAAGCAATACACTCGATGACCCAACGCACGTGGGAGAAGGAATCTCGGCAATCATCGTGTTGCCTGATGCATCACTGAGAACCAGGTGATAGTCCGAATCAGCTTCCAGCTTATATTCAACTAATGTGGCAGCCACTTGGAAAACAGTTGTCTCAGTTGGTTGGATACGATTGTTCGATGGGAGGGTCGTCGGTGCAGGTAGTGAGATAAGCGAAGCAATGGTCGTCGGCGTTGTAGACTGAAGATTGATAAGGCCAGCATCGGCATCAGTACCCGTCTTGACTGACCAGCGTTCTACTCCACAGGAGCCGTTGACTGCCTCTTGATCTCCTGTTTCACCGCTATCGTTTTGTTGTTGTGGGTGTTGAGAATGAACAATGGCAGGTGATGAAGAACCAACATTTATGACAAAGAGGAGAAAGAAAAAAATTATTCCTCGAACTATCCAATGTTTCATGCAATGCTCCTTTGACTGAAAAGAAATACTTGGCTTCCAGGGAAAAAACGGATACCTTTCAAACTTTTCGACGATTAGGAGAAAGCATTTCGTTCGTATTTATAGCTTTTTCGCTGTGACCATAGACACTCCTGGCGTGAGCAAACGATGGCTCTTTACTTGTCCAAACCCCGCGCATTCTAGCCAGCCTTTCACCGTCTCAAAAGGATAGCAGGTTCCGCCTATCGCTGTGACGGAAAGAGTCATGAATTGTACCATGAGCGAGGCTAGCCGCGAGTTATGCGTCTGGTCGGTAACTTGATCGACGAAGACGAGCATTCCCCCTGGCCTCAGTGTCCGAGCCACCTTTGTAAGTACCTGTTGATTGACCTCTGGTTGCAAGAGATGTGCGATGTGGAAGTAGAGAGCCACATCATATTCCTTGGCGAACTGTTGTGAGAAATCGTCCTGTACGATATCTCCACATACAAAATTCATACGGTCTTCAAGTTTCATCAATTTCGCAGTACGCTTTCCTGCTTCGATACCTGGCTGTAAGTCGAGTATCGTGGCGTGTAAACGCGGGTATTTACGACAAAATAGTGCGCTATATGCGGCGTGTGAACCACCAACATCGAGGAGACACCGCGCTTTACGAGGTAAGTACACACGGTATACTAACTCACGTCCAAGCGAGGTTGCGAGTGCGGCGAGACCTGCATAATGACGTGCAAGCATTGCTTGACCCTCTGGGGTCTCGTTCTCATAGGGAGTCTGCATCGCCTGTCTGTTGCCATGTACAATCTGTGGAAGATGATCCCAGATAGCAACGATATCAGGGCTATGAATAATATAGGGAACGATATTAAAGGATGAACGTGTTGTTAGCCAGCGTTGTGCTACTCGCGTGTTACGATAGAGGCCGTTTTGTTCACGAAGATATCCTGCTGAGACGAGCAGTTGTAGGAGTAAATGCAGTCCTGTCGGCTCACATTCAAGCCGACAGGCAAGTTGCTCATTTGTCAGAGCGCACTCATCAAGTGTATCGAATATATTCAATTCACAGGCTGTCACAAGTACCTTTGCTATGCCTGGTGCAAGTGGCGTATCGAGAAGTGGTGTTGGAAGAATAGCAAGATGTGCTAAGAGCGATTCAAATGGACGTAAACGGAGCGGCATTACAATAAGACTCCCGGTAGTCATCCTACGATGATGACAGGACTAGTAGAGATAATTAGATGGAAGGAGCGTTGATGTACGGTATCCTTCGTACTCAATAGCACGAATAGACTACTGTGAATGGTGACTGATGTTGACTGGAGGATGGCAAGTGATGTAGGGGCGTAATTTATTACGCCCGTGTGGAACAATGGCTTCTTCACAGGCAGATGGGCGCAATGAATTATGCCCCTACATCACAAGGATAAAAAACATGGCACTTACCACACGGGCAATCGGTCAGTCATCGCTTTGAACCAGCTTTGCCTCATTTCATTTCCAGCCAGTGCAAGCGTGATACAGACGCCGAGGAGTGTTCCCAGTATCCAGAAGGCCAGGGTCAATGTGCCACTATTCATACTTGCCAGCACATGAACAACGTAACTTACCATGCGAGAAACAGGATCGCCACCTGTAAATGGTAAGACGGAGCGCAAAGACGGGAGTGTGAGAATGATACCGAGCGTCGTAATGCTCGCAAGAAGTAACACAGCCAGCAGTTCCTGTAAAGATAAACGAAACAAGGTATATGATTGCCGTGCGAAAAGCAACATGCTGTGGTGTGTCTTCTGTTGTTTTCGTATTTGCTTTTCACGTGCATATTGCTCTCGTAACTCGACATCCTGTGCGACAAGTTGCATGACATTGACGGTCAAATCTATCGGTTCCATGACAGGTGCAACATCAATGAGTGCGTTTGATACTTCCTCAAGCAGGAGAAGTTCTTGACGACAACGGATACAAGATGCAAGATGCGTTTCGAGCGCACGTAGTTCATGCAAACTCAAGCGGTTGTCAATATAGAGATGTATTTTTTTTGTCGCTTGTTCACAGTGCATTAGCAGCCTCTTGCCTCTTTCTCGCGTGTATACTGTACTGGCTTACTCTCGTCCCGTCTGCTCTATCCTCGCTCACTCCCTATTCGGGTTCATGTCCTTGTAAACGCTCTTTCAGCATATTTCTTGCGCGAAAGAGATGCGTTTTAATTGTACCAATTGGCATAGACAGGATTTCCGCCATTTCTTCATATGTTTTTTCTTGCAGATGGCGCAAGACCAGCACTAGTCGATACTTTGTTGGGAGTGTAGAAAGCTGTTCACGCACAAACGCCTGCCGAGCATGTGCATCGAGTGTTGCGACAACATGCTCAGTCATCGTTTCACCTGACTGATACGCTTGCATCGTCTGCTCCGCCTGTATTGCTTCATGCAACACTCGGTCACGCCGCCGTACCTCTAACTGCTTCTGGCTACAATTGTAGGCAATGCGGTAGAGCCAGGTAGAGAACTGGGCTTCACCTCGAAACGATGGCAATCCCTGCCATGCGGCAAGAAACGTCTCTTGCGTCACTTCATTTGCCTCATCATACTGTTGTAAAATACGGAAGACGAGGTTGAAGATGCGATGTTGATGGCGTTGAACGAGTAAAGCGAAGGCGTCCTGGTTTCCTTTCTTACTTGCAAGAACCAGGGCTGCATCATCTCGCTCTACCTCAATAGAAGCTGTCGAGGTGAGTGACACTGGTAATCCTATACTTTGTGATACGTGCAACTCGCTCATTTCTTTCTACAACTCTTTATTTAGAGAGAATCCATCTCCAAATTGTTTCGCTGTTACTGTCAGGTAGGTGTATTTCATTCTGTGTTTCTGTACCAAATCATGAGGGCGTAATTCATTACACACCTACAATACCATATCATATCATGTATACAGATGGAATACGAACGAGGGAGACAAATGGAACACACAAATTTTTCAAACGCTATTCTCGTTTTGCTTGGTTGGCTGGTGGTGCTGGCAATTTTTTCCAGCTTCATCGTCCTGCTCCGCTATTTGCACCATAGAGAACGTATGGCTCTCATCACGCAAGGCATTCATCCAACCCCTGCCCAACGATTAGATTCTCAACGGCAGCGGCGACGAAATCATATGCTGCGAGCGGGTCTGATTATCGCAATGGTGGGACTTGCGCTCACTATAGGTCTTTATCCTGTCGGATTTCTCCTGCCCACTCAATTTGCGTCGGTTCCGTTCCATTTTGGCCCCTGGTTGCTTCCAGGTCTCATTCCGCTCGGTGTAGGAACCGCTCTTATCGTCAGCTACTATCTTGAACAACCTTCTCAAATTCCGATGGAAGAGCAGGAGCCAGGAGACGATGATAATATTACTCCTCTTCCACTGGACAAAAAACGGCATCCCCAGTGAAACCAGGAGATGTTACGAATACAAAAATACTCATTTTATAAAATTCGTCGAAAAACCCCTTGACAGCATGAGGGAGTAGTGGTATTATCTCACTTGCGCCCGACAGGAAACCTGAACGGTGCAGCGATGTGAAAGCATCGAAGAAATCGTAGGGGTCATAATTCATTACACCCCAAAGATGGTACTTGAACAATTGAAGAGTGGTAAGGAAATAAAAGTAACGACAACATTTAACCTGTTAATGAGGATAAGCTTGTCATCAATGAACGCACATCCCCTTATAGGGGACTGCATATAAACGTTTGGATGGCGAGTTTGATCCTGGCTCAGGATAAACGCTGGCGGCGTGCCTAACACA
>DAIQNC010000171.1:0-7790 GCA_036788655.1 Ktedonobacteraceae bacterium | reverse complement strand
TAGCCCCATAGGTTCCGTTGCCATAGAGTTCGTTGCCGATTTCCCAGTATTTGATACCGTAATTATGTCCGGTACTGCTACCACCTGGATAGGTCGGAACCGGGCCAGTATAGCCGGAGCCACCTTTATTCGCATATTGTACCCAGCCAGCCGCCTCCTGTGGCGTTCCCGATCCGTAATTAACAGTAATCATCGCCTGTGCGCCAGTTGCTCCCGTAACGCCCATAAAAGCATCGAAGGTATCACTGGCATCGACGCCGCCGCAGACTGAGCAGGTTAATGCGGTGTTTGACTGCCATTTGTAGTAGTCTGAGGTCGAGCCGCCGGGGAAGCGCATAACCTTGACGCCATCTTGTTGCAGTAAATTCGGTATACCCGCATCGAGCATGTGGCTATCCCATGCAGCAGTATTCATACCCAACGCTGTGCCGGGAACAGTCCCGTTGGATGTGTTTGCGTTGATGGATACTTGCACATTCTGCGTTGATGAGTGAGACGCATTTGCAGCCGTCGCTTTGGAAGGACTGTTAGTTGTCATAAAGAGCATTGTTGTGAGAATCAGGATGGATAACGCCAGTCTTCCACTCCACCTGCGCGTCAGATGAAGATGTATGAGCTTCGTTCTCATGAAAAACTTCTCCTCTTCTTTGAAGTGAGCACTCTTCTTTCTTGACTCCACCTTAGCTTGCCAACAAAATTCCTCCTTTCTCATGTTCCGTTGCAACTAGAACGCCTTCTGTAAGACAGTTTCTCTACCTTATATCCTATTCTTGCCTTTATAAGGACAAGAGGACATAAGTACAACAATATGTAAGGGAGAGTAATTTTAGATGAAAGGTTTATATTCGTTTCAACTCATCAGAACCTCTCAGGTTGAAATTGATAACGGACTGGATTTGGCGACACTCGATGATTTACGCATGACAAGATGAGTTGGTAAGAGAATACGCGAAAATTCGTTAGGCTCAATAAGCTGCTCATCAACAGTACGTTGAGAAATGTGTTGCTCTGCAGAAAGAGACTCGCGCTGGTTGATCATGGTAAGAAGCAGTTGAGCAGCACTACGCCCCATCTCCTTGAACGGTTGGTGAACGGTAGTAAGGGCTGGTTGCATATGAGCGGATGGTGGAATGTCGTCGAAGCCCACCAGTGCTATGTCCCGTGGAATGTGTATTCCTCGCTCATTTGCTGCTTCCAATACGCCATACGCGGTGAGATCATTGCTAGCGAAAATAGCGGTAGGTGGTTCTGGCATCGAGAAAAATGCGTGAGCGCACTTATTACCCCCTTCGCACTGGTAGTCACCTTGCAGGACGAGAGTAGCATCGAGGGGAATGCTCGCATCACTCAACGCTTTACAGTATCCTTGATAGCGATCATACGAACACTGAAACTCTGGGAGACCTTGAATAAACCCGATACGGCGATGTCCGAGGTCGAGTAAATGACGAACAGCGGTGTAAGCGGCTTCGACGTTATCGACACAGACCTGGGGAAGCTCTACATGAGTCGCAATATGGTTAATCAAGACAACGGGAAGTCCCTGATTATGAAGTTCTACGAGATGTTGTGGCGATTGCATGTGTAGTAATGCCAGAATACCCACAGCCATATTTGTCGATAGCATACGGTCGATGATCTGGCTGAAATCTTTTTCCGGGGAAGCACTGTACAAAATAATTTCGTATTGCGTATCTTCGAGGATGGCGGCGGCTCCCTGTAAGACATCGGCGACCAGTTCCCAGGTCAGTGCAGGTACGAGGAAGCCTATTAAGCGATTGTGACCCTTTGCTAATCCTGTGGCGGCTGCGTTTGGAATAAAGTCATGTTCTCGCATGACTTTGAGGATGCGTTCCCGTGTCTCACTATCCACCTTCGGCTGAGAATTGAGGACACGTGAGACAGTTGATTTAGAAACTCCGGCAAGGCGTGCAATATCACGAATAGTCAACTTCGATGTCACAGGATAGCTCTCCGCATCGTGTCGTCTTTGTCGCGTAAGATGTGGGACCGTTCCCACTCCTGTAATAGCAATGATAAATTGAAATCGACAAGATGTCAAGTGCCTGTATTGCTATTTCAGAACTTTGTTGGTTTTCAATGAAATGTTCCTGTTAGCAACGTGTAGGGACCGATGTATCACGTCCGTGTGCCGTAATTGACAGCATCGCGGACGTGATACATCGGTCCCTACACGTTGCTAATCTGTGAATGCTTACGCCTCTGCTATCTCTTCGCGCTCGCGTGGATTGTTGTTCAATTCAATCCTGCGCAAGATGAGATATGAGATGGCGGCAAGCACAAGGCCAAGCTCGAAACCAATATCGGTATTGAGTTTCGCGGCAATGGGGCCTGTGAACAGTACCTGTGATGCACCGAGGTAAACACCTACGAGGCCGATTGCCATCGATACAATCGCAGCCCAGCCGACAGGCAAGCGACTTCGATTGTTCCAATCATCGACATTGTAGCGTCCATGACGGAAAACAAAGTTTTCTATGATGAGAATGATGGCCCATGGACCCAGCCAGTAGGCAACGATGAGCAGGAAGCCGTTGAGGGTCTGAGAGAAGTTGCTCGAACCGATGACGGCAATGGCAACGTAAATGACTGCACCGATGAGCGTCCAGACGTAGCGCGGCACACGTTGGAAGGCTTTTCCGAGTACCTGCATGGAGAGTCCCAGGCTATAATCGTTCGGGATGTTATTGGCAATCACGCTGAGTGCCAGTAAAATGAGGATAAGTGTGCCGAATCCGCCAAGTGGTTTGACGACGACAGAGAGTAGACCACCTACATCGCCAGTTGCACCGAATGCAGCATTCCATGTTTTCATGCTCCCCAATGCTGTTGTGAAGGCGACACCTAATGTCTCAATCAGCACACAGGGAACAAAGATGCCGAGGAAAGTCAGCCAGAAGACGCGGCTCGATGGCGTGTTCTCTGGTTGATTGACGTTGTAATCAGCTGCGTAGGAACTCCAGCCTGTGGCGAAACCGTAGATAGCACCGCCGAATGTGATGAAGGCTGCGACCTCGGCAAGACCAGCGTTCTGTGTGGCGACCGCACTGAAGTGAGGAGCGGCTATAATAAGCAAGACAAGGAACATGAGTGCCATAGGAATCCAGGCGTACCGCTCGTAACGATGCACATACCTGTAGCCGTATATACTCACCGCAGTGGTGATAATGGCAATCAGAAGAATAGCGGCCCACAGAGGAATAATGCCATTACTTAATGCGACGAGCAATTGACCACCCACGATAACGTTCACCGCTGACCAGCCGATACAGGCGGCAACGTTGAAGAGTGCCATGATGATTGCACCCACCCAGCCGAAGGAGAAACGCGAGATGGTCATTTGACGCAGCCCCAACTTTGGCCCTAACGTAGAGAAAATGGCAGGTGGGAGAACACCAAGCGCATTGAAAACGAGGATGACTGCAAAGCTATCCCAGAAGCCCAGCTTGAAGACAGGAATAGCAAGCGTTCCCAACGCGAAGGTTGAGATGACAAGGTTGGCAGAGAGCCACATCGTAAAATTATCAAATACGCGGACATGAGTACGAGTTTTGGGCGAGACACGTTCGATACCATGCGTTTCGATGCCTCGCTCCTCTGGAATGGTTACAACATCGGTTGCCATTGCTTCGCCCTCCAAAAAAAAAGAGAATAGCTGACCACCTCCGAAAAAATGGAAATGGATTCATAGCAAGTATATCACAAACGATACTCAACAGTTGTTATTGGCAGGATAACCACAGTGATGTCACGCTTCCCCCTCCGATATGGCTTCAAATACGATATCCTGTGCGCCCTCCCAGAGAACGAGACGACCCAGTTCCCGTAAATGCTCATTGCCTGATATGATTGTCAGGAAGTGATTGCCCGCCAATTGTCCAAGCTTACTGGCGAAGCATGTGCCACCATAAGGGAAAAGAATTTCCGTCTCGCTATATCCTCCTGGATACAGCAAAATCTGACCGGGAGCTGGATAGCTTGTATGGTTCTCGTACTCTATGCCCGTCTGAAAATCGCCAAGCGGAATCCACGCTGCCTCACCACTCCATCGTGCGTGAATAATCTTGTTGCGAAATGGTAAGAGTTTTGCGAAGGCTGCACACGTTTTTGGAGCGTCCTCCTCTTCCATACGTGCAGTGAATGTTAGAGGGCCAACGGTAATACGTAATGTGGTCAAGATAGTTCTCCTTGATGAATTGCTGCTAATACTCGTTCTGGCGTCATGGGTTGTTGTGTCACCCATGCGCCTGTGGCGTCATGAATTGCGCTGGCAATGGCGGGTGCGAAAGGGATGAGCGGCATTTCTGCTACGCCACGCGCTCCATAAGGGCCATTTGGGTCTGCCAGTTCCAATATAATCGGGACAATCTCGGTGGGCATGTCGCGGATAGTTGGCAACAGATACGTGCTGAAGTAGGGCGTCAGGATGTGACCGTCGCGTACCTGGAAGTGTTCCAGGAGCGAGTAACCGAGTGCCTGAGCCAGACAGCCTTCGATTTGTCCCTCGACTTGCTGACGATTGATAGCCTGCCCCACATCGTGAACGCTGATGATGGTGAGTACCTGCACCTGCCCAGTCAGCATGTTCACTTCGACTTCCACTGCTTGCGCTGCATAGCCGTAGCAATAATTTGGGATGCTTGCGCCCGTGACAGGATCGAGCGGTGTGGTAGCAGGTGGACGGTATTGCCTTGTGACAGTCACATGCTGGTCATCTGTGAATCCCCATTGCTGTTTCGCTTCTGCCGCCGCTTCCCGTACAGCACTTCCGCCCATTAAGGTCATACGCGATGCTGATGCACTTCCGGCATTCGGTGCTTCGCTGCTATCGGTGCATATCATCGTCACCTGTTCAAATGGCAAACCGAGTGTCTCAGCCGCTATCTGGCGCAGAATGAGATGCGTCCCCTGACCGACATCTGCCGCGCCCACACGCACAGTAGCTCGCTCGATCTCTGCTCTCCCGAAAAGTTCTACTGTTGCCGTCGATTGCTCCGGGTAGCCAAAAGAATATCCTACATTTTTGATACCACAAGCAATGCCTATGCCTCGCCGAAGATGCGATGTAAATGTTCCGTTTACCTTGTGTTGTTTCTGCGTTCCATAGTTCAAACGAGTGCGAGCCTCTTCAACGCAACGTTCCAGTACGGGCAATGCACTCACGCCGGGGGGAAGTGGTTGCTGCGTTGGTTCGATGCTACCCTCACGATAGATATTGCGGCGACGTATCTCTACCGGGTCGATGCCTAATGCCTGTGCGAGGCGTGTTACCATGATTTCGCTAGCAAATTGCGCTTGTGGCCCACCGAAGCCTCTGAAAGCACCACATGGGATATTGTTTGTGTAGGCAACATAGCCATCGACGGTGATATTAGGAATCTCATAGCAACCGCTCGCAAAGAGCGTCATCGCCTTGAGAACTTCAACGCTCGTCGAGGCATATGCACCACCATCGGCAACCATTTCAGCCTTGACACCTGTGATGCGACCATCGTTTGTCGCGCTCCAACGGCAGCGAATCGTGACGGGATGGCGTTTGTGATGGGCGATCATCGACTCTTCACGACTCCATGTAAGTGTACATGGTCGCTGCAATTTCCATGCAGCCAGTGCCAGAACATGCTGCATCGACAGGTCTTCGCGTCCCCCGAACGCACCCCCGATGGCGGCATAACGCACGATCACCTGTTCTTCCGGGAGTTGCAACATTTGTGCAATTTGGCGGCGGTCTTCATGTAGCCATTGTCCAGCCGTTTCGAGAATCAGTCTGCCATGTTCATCCATATAGGAAATACCAGCTTCTGGTTGCAGAAAGGCGTGTTCTTGCCACGAGGTTGTGAATGCTCCATCGAGTACCACATCGGCATCGGCAAAGGCACGGTCAACGTCCCCTTTCCGTATGGGGATGTGAAATAACAGGTTCGTTCCCAGCCGTTCATGAACCAGTGGCGCATCGGGGGCGAGTGCCGCCTGTGGACTTGTTATTGCTGGTAAGTCCTCATACTCGACTTTCACCAGTTTTGCCCCTGCGATGGCAGCCTCTTTTGTGTCAGCTATGACAAGAGCAACCTTATCGCCTTCAAAACGCACGATATCAGAACAGAGAACGGGTTGATCTTCATCGATCAGTCCAAAAGCGTTGTAGGGAACATCCTTTGCAGTCAAGACACTCACAACGCCGGAATACTCTAACGCAAGGTGTGCATCAATGGAGAGAATGCGAGCATGAGGACGATGGGCAAAGACGACCTGAATGTGGAGCATACCGGGTCGCGCAAGGTCTGCGGGATAATTCGCCGCGCCAGTCACTTTTCCTCGTGCATCGGGACGTGGTAGCGATGCACCAATCAATGAAGTCATAGGTTCCCTCCTGCTTTCAATACCGCGTCGAGAATTTTGCGATATCCTGTGCAACGACAGATATTGCCGCTAAGTGCCGTCTGTACCTGTTCCTTATCAGGGTGTGGATGCTCTTGCAATAGTTTTGCCCCTGCCATCAACATACCAGGGATGCAATAGCCACACTGCACCGCCGCACAATCAATGAATGCCTGTTGCAAGGGATGTAGCTCATCACCGTTCGCCAGCCCTTCAATTGTGGTAAGAGTGGCATGATGAGCCTGTGCAGCGGGTACAAGACATGACATCACCGCCTGTCCATTTAGCCAGACCGTACATGCGCCGCATTCGCCCTCGGCACAGCCCTCCTTCGTTCCCGTCAAGCCAGCATTCTCACGCAGAGCATTGAGCAACGTCTTACGCTGTGCATCGACGAACTGATACGCCTGACCATTGATAGTCGTCTCAATTATGCCGTCAAATGTATCACCTTTCGTAGGGGCGCGATTTATCGCTGCCTCCCACGAACTATCGTCAAACGCTTCACCTGTTCCTATACTTTCGCTCGTATCGAGTAGTACAGGCCGTGTTTCCCATCCTTCTCCTTGCGTATTCGTAGCAAGTTTCTGTAATCCAAACGTCATCAAGCTAGCGAGCGTCTCACGTCGATAGTCGCCTGAGCCGCGTACATCGCCGATGGGACTGACATCTTCGTTCGCAATCCGTCCAGCCTCTTCACATATGCTAGCATCAAGTCGTTTCCCTTGCAAAAATGTTTCAACAGTACGGGCATGGATGATAGTTGGAGCCAGACAGCCTAACGTGATACATGCATCGCTGACATATTCTCCTGAGAAGGTGAGGACGAAGGCAATGTTGATGACCGAAATGGCTTGCGCTCGACGTAACCCCAGTTTGAGAAAGAGGCCGCGCTGGTCAGGCTTCATAGCAGGAATGCGAATCTCGTACAGCAATTCATCGGGTGCAAGTAGAGTGCGCCGAAAGCCAGGGTAAAAATCGCTGAGTGGAACAATACGCTTTCCCGTGATGCTTATAAGAACTACCTCTGCATCTAAAGCCATGAGTGGTGTGATGGTATCGTTCGCAGGTGAAGCAGTTATGAGATTGCCAGCGATAGTCGCACGTGTGCGAATTTGAGGCGCACCCACCTCCCAACATGCCTGAACCAGCGGCAAGGCATATTGTATACAATCATGTGATGCTAAAATATCGTTATGCGTCGTGAGCGCACCGAGCGAGAGATAGCCTTCTTCAAGGCAAATATATTTCAGTTCACGTAGTGCAGTAATATCAATCAGCGTCTCAGTCGGCTTGACACCACGCTGTAGCTCAACCAGTACATCGGTTCCACCAGCAACCAGACGTGCCTTCCCTGCGTACTGGTGCAGCAATTCTAATGCCTCTTTCAG
>DAIQNC010000170.1:4118-7792 GCA_036788655.1 Ktedonobacteraceae bacterium | reverse complement strand
TAGACTTCTCCAATATCATTCAGTATCCCCCACCACATTTTGGAATTATCGTGTTACGTATCCCTGATAGTGTGCCAGTTACAGACAGGATAGAAGAAATTCTGAAATCTGTTGACCAATTGAAAGACAGCGACCTTGCCAATACAATTGTAATTGTGGAGCAAGGCAGGATGCGTATACGGAAGTTATAAAATATAAGCAATTTGTAGGCTTGCTCATCAAGAAAGATAGATGTTTCACGTGAAACGTTTATCCTTTTTAGTATCCCTATTATAGAGACCCATATTATTATATGTCTACGTATTTATAACGAAAGAGAGAAAATGATGAGCCTTAAAGTTATCGGTGCAGGTTTCGGACGCACAGGAACATTGTCCCTCAAAACGGCTCTGGACGAACTGGGCTTTGGCCCCTGTCATCATATGACGGAAGTGTTCAATAATCCGTGGCAAGTTCCATTCTGGCGAGCAGCAATTGAAGATAAACCTGTAGACTGGCACACGCTACTCTCGGACTATCAGTCAACGACGGATTGGCCTTGCTGCTCGTTCTATGAGCAACTCATGCAAGCGTACCCCGACGCGAAGGTGATACTTTCGGTTCGTGACCCCGAAAAGTGGTATGAGAGTGCTGCCGCGACTATCTACCGCGTCTCAACGTTGTCACGCACACCTGTTTTTCCACTGATTGCGCTGACAAATTCAATGGTCAGGGAGAGACTACAATCAGTTCGTATCGTGAACGACCTTGTATGGAAGAAAACGTTTCATGACAACTTCGCGGATAAAGCCTATGCTATAAGCGTTTTCAATCAGCACAATGAAGAGGTCAAACAGCGTGTTCCTGCCGATAAGCTGCTGGTGTACAATGTAAAAGAGGGATGGGAGCCATTGTGTGCCTTCCTCGGCGTCGCTGTTCCCGATAAGCCTTTTCCACACGTGAATGATCGTGAAAACTTTGGCGGTAATCGCATGAGACAACTACGCCAACGCTCTACAAGAAACACAGCGATAATAGGGGCAAGTGTCGTAGCTGTGATGGTACTGCTTGTAGCGGTACTGGTGGGTCGAAAGAAACCATCGGATCAATGATAAATGGGGACGGGGTGTAATGAATTATGACCCGTACATGCCGTTGGGGGAACGATTGTGGTCGGGCAGGGGTGTAATAAATTATGACCCGTACATTTCAACGTTAATTGAACGATGTGAAATGGGAAACTGGATACATCTGAAAATCATAGACGTATTCTGAAATGTACGGGCATAATTCATTACACCCTGCAAACTACCACCTATTGTCCTATGCCTGTGCCACTAAAGATCGTTGTCGGATCGTTGGTGGGTGTTGCATTCGCAGGTGGCGTGATGGTGACAGACTCGTTAAATTTGCTAAGGTCCACTACAGAGTCGGTATTGACGCTGATATTTGCTGTTGATGTACCTGTGGTCGGTGTACCAGTTGTACTTGTCGCGCTGGGGTTAGCAACGAGGTTGAGCTTGATTTCGGTCTGATGCATGTAGAACTGGCTCTCGTCGATCCAGACATCAATGGACGATTGAAGCGATTTTGTGTTGTTGAGCAGAGCCTGTAGCTGCTGCGAACTCATGTTACCACCGAGTTGTGGATTGCTCTGGAGCAACTGCTGTACGCCTGTTTTGTCAAGGCTCGCGGAGATGTGACGCAAACTTTGCCCATTCAGGGTTTGATCGCCGTAGTCGGTGATTTTCGAGTGCTGCAAGAGCGCAATCAAGTCGCTCTGGTTAATATTAACATTCAGACCAGGAAAGGTACTACCTGCCATACCCTGTAAGTCTGATTTGTTCAGCACATACCACTTGCCCTGTGTATTTTGAATGTACACATTGTCGCCTTGCACAATCTCAGAAAGCTTGACGCCCTGGCTGAGCGACAGGTTGAGTTGTTCCGCGTTGGGGAGTTGCTCATCGCCACTTCCCGTGATATTGAACGTTACATTACTTGCGCCAGTCCCAACTGTGGGCGTTCCAGTCGCGCCAGTTGTGGCTGTCGTCGTAGCAGTGGGCATACCCGAAACCTGTGCGCTCGTCGAACTTTTCAGGTCGATGTGCGCCGATTTGAGTTGCTGCATCGCAGTCTCACTCTTTTGCAACACTTGTAGTGGCGTTAAACTGCTACCACTTCCTGTCGTCGTGCCACTTCCGGGTTGACTACACGCACTAACCAGCACAAGCATAAAAAGAGAAGCTAACAAAGGTAATGCTATTCTTATTCGCATAATAGAACTCCTTTTATATGACATAAAAACTGTTACATTCAAAGTGTATGACTATAAATTGCATGAGATAATGTCTCTGAGTGTGATACGGACATAAAGGCAAAAGCGTTTCTATCGCCGTCTAAAAATGATCGTTGCTACTTTCTGATATGATAGACAGGCAGGACATGATAACGACGCTGACAACAGAATGTGGGCAGTCATGGTTGAGTTACCAGGGTGTGATAAATCAGACCCGTACACTGTGGCGGTGATGTTTTTCACACGATGGCAAGCTCGCTGCCACAGTGTACGGGTCTGATTTATCACACCCTGCTCGCAACTTTATCAATGTCCATAATAATTCCTCAACATTCATCATTACGGCACTACATGGTTTCTACAGAAGGGAGACACCTGGAATGACTCAGCAGGAGCGACAACCGCTTATCGTGGTTGATACTGATATAGCCCTCTATCTTTTTGAAGAGCAGGATGCAGCGGAACTCTTCGCGCTGGTAGACGCAAATCGCGCTCATCTTCGGGCGTGGCTTCCGTGGATAGACGCAACACAATCGGTTGAAGACGAGCTTACCTTTATTCATCTCATGCGCGAATCTCATGAAAACAACAATGGCTTTGGTTGCCTCATTCGCTATCGTGGGCAGGTTGCAGGGACAATTGGATGTCACGCACTCGGTCATTTGAATCACTCAGCAGAAATTGGCTACTGGCTCGGCAAAGCATTCGAGGGCAAGGGAATTATGACCAGAGCATGTAAGGCATTGGTATCCTACGCTTTCAAGGACTTGCAGATGAATCGCATTCAGATACGCTGTGCAACAGGCAATGTTCGTAGCTGTGCCATTCCACAACGTCTCGGCTTCACTCGTGAAGGTGTCATGCGACAATCCGAATGGCTCTACGACCATTTCGTAGACCTCGTGCTGTATAGTATGCTTGCTGATGAATGGCGTGTTTAAGAATGGGCATTGACATATACTTACACACAAACTGTTACATTTCAAGTGTCATGTAATCAATAGCCATTTCCTCTGCAACATGCCTTTTATATGGAACGTATTGTAATTGACGCGCTATAATGCTGATGTAAATAAGCTATTTTGAACGTATCTTTTACTGAAGTTCGGTAAGACGGGGAAGCTGGAATGAATAAACGCCCGATGACACAACGAATGTTACATAGAAACTGTTATATTATACTGTCTGTGATGGCTCTATGCGTTCTTGTTATCCTGCTTTCTATGCAGGCAGGAAAAGGAATATCAGCAGCTTATGCTGATAATACACCGGGTGGCAACGTTTCAGACCCTGTGGTGCGAGCCGTTGATATTGCAGAGCCTGCCGTTGTGCGTATTATTACGCAGGTTCAATCGCATCTTGTCGTCAATTTTCCGAATGGGCCGAGCGTTACCTT
>DAIQNC010000170.1:3853-4108 GCA_036788655.1 Ktedonobacteraceae bacterium | reverse complement strand
AGGACGGTACGTCGTATCCCCTCACACTTTCGGGAAGTGGCACATTTATCAGCGCACATGGCGATATCTTGACAGCGGATCACGTGGTCAATCCGCCACATGATGCTGAGTTAAGCAATGGACTCGACGCTCTCGCATCTCAGGACATTGCAAACTATGTCAATCAGCATTCTCAGCCGAATAGTGGAAGTCAGGCGACGGCGGATCAGGTAACACAGGCTCTGCAATCGAATCAGCTTCCATCGACGCCACAAT
>DAIQNC010000170.1:0-3833 GCA_036788655.1 Ktedonobacteraceae bacterium | reverse complement strand
CGTAGCCTTTTTCAGTACGACTTATACGGGGCCGCTCACAGCAACAAGCTTTCAGAATATACCCTCACAGATACAGATGCCCGTTGACCGCATTGAGAAAGAGAGTCCCGTTGATCAGCGTGATACAGCGATTGTGCATGTACAGGCAAACGATACCGCCAGTGTTCAACTCGCCAGTTCCACAGGTGTTCAGCAACAGGATGAACTTACCATCATTGGCTTCCCCGGCAATGCAGATGTCAGCAATCTGCCAACAGATATACTCACGCCTTCCATCAACAAATTGTTAGTGAGCGCGATAAAGACCACGCAAGCGGGCGCACCCGTTATTCAAGTTGGTGGCAATGTCGAGCAAGGTGATAGTGGTGGGCCAGCACTCGATAGCAAGGGAAATATCGTTGGTATCGTTAGTTTCAGCATCGCAGCGAACGGATCGCCGGGTAACACCGCCTTTTTACAGGCCAGCGAGAGCGCACAGCAGCTTATTCAATCGCTCAATCTGGACACAACACCTGGCGCATTTCAAAAGGCATGGAGCCAGGCGTTTACCGATTATGCCAGCACCGCGCCGGGTCACTGGCACACAGCACAGGCGGAATTGCAGAAGCTTCAGGACAGCTATCCGCAATTTAAAGCAGTGACGCCGTACCTTAACTATGCCGCACAACAGGCAAAGAACGAAAGCACCAACACACCTCTTGTCTCAGCACCAACCTCGATTCCTGCCCTTGTATGGACAGTAGTGGTACTTGTCGTCATCGTCCTGCTACTCCTCGTACTGCTCGGCGTCGGCTTATTGAGACGTAGAAAACCTGCACCAGCAGCGTTAGCAAATAAACCTACGAATACCATCAACACTAGTAATACTATCGCTTCCGGTACAACTGGATATTCAATGCCAGCCTCGCAGGGGCAGATACGATTGCCGAATGTTCCCAATGTACCACCGTCGGCATCCACCTATGGTAATGGCCTTGCCGCATTCGGTGGGCCGCCACAGGCGACCTTTGGCTTGCAGGATGCAACACCGCAGCAACCGATGACGCCGCAATCACCGCAACCACAATCGTCACCCTATCCAGCATATTCAGCATCACAGGTCCCTTATCAGGCGGCGAACAATTCCACTATGTCTGGTAGCACTGTACACGGAAATCCCAATGATTCCAGCGTTCTGCATCCCTGGCCCTGTGGTCACTTGAACCGCTCCAACGCACGCTTCTGTAGTATCTGTGGAGAGCCAGCACCTGCGCCTAAAAAGTACGAACAATAAGGGATGATGTCCTACATGTAGTGCGACAATTCATTGTCGGCGTATATCCTCGACATGGACAATGAATTGTCGCACTACAAATAGAAGGAAACCGTTTCTATGCGTGAGCAACCCCAGATTTCAATAGACCGCTTGAAAAGCTATTTACAGGAGCAATACGGTCTCTTCTCCGTCGAAATTGATTTTCTTGCGTTAGGGCTTGATTATAATGCAGGAGTGTATCGTGTAAAAGGATTGATAGATGTAGAAGGGTTTGAAGGCGAACAAGAAATATCTTATTTTCTCAAAGTCAAAGCTGGAACACTGTATGAACCGGGTTGTCTCGTTTCAGCCTATCTCTGTAGTCATGGTATCACTAAAGTGGTGGCCCCTATTCTTACCAGAAACAGGACGTTGTGGACGCAGATAGATAATTGGACGATCATTGTGTATCCTTATATCGAGGGAGATACGAGCTGGTCAGGTATGACAGATGAGCAGTGGAAAGAGACCGGAGCTATCTTCAAGCATATTCATCAAGCCCCACTCCTAGTTTCCGGGTTCGAGTCGATACGGAAAGAGACATTTGATGTGATGGGGTATAGTCGATGGATACATGCTTTCAAGGCTCAACATATCCATGCAGAAAACGATAAAAATGTATCTGATGCTCGACAGGTTCTTCTCGCCTCGTGGAGAAGACATCAAATAACGATTGACACAGCAATCAGACATATGGAGAAGCTGGCAGCGGTGTTGCAAAAACAAAGCCTTCCATATGTCATCTGCCATGCAGACTTGCACCCTGCTAACTTGATTCGTGATCGTCTCGGTCACGTCCATGTCATCGACTGGGATGAAGTGATGCTTGCACCAAAAGAGCGCGACTTTATATTTGTCAGAGAAACGCCTGTTGATACCTCTATGACTGCTAGTATTCCACCATTTTTTCAGGGATATGGGCAGACAGAAATCAACTGGATCGCGCTCACCTACTACCGTTACGAACGAGTGATTCAAGACGTGATTGAGTGTACACGCGAAGTATTCTTCAAAGAAGATGTATCGGAAGAGGCCAGAGTTGATGCCGCTCAATTGTTTGATGAGGTTCTGTCGAGAGACGGGGAGATGGAGACGGCATTGAAAACGGCAATGCATCTTCCAAAGGATTTGACACGAATGTGATAGGATACTACAGAAAGGATTAAAAAACATGTTACACAAGGTTGCTCAAGGAACAATATTTCCACGTGAAGATGGTAAGATTATCGAGGAGCATTTTGGCGTTTTGAATACGAAGAGTGATGCATTTAGTCTTGCACACATGTCGGCTCCGCCAGCATGGGTCGAACCAGCGCAAATTGCTGAGTTCGATGAAGTAGTGATTGTTGTACGTGGAACACTTTCCGTAGAGGCCGCAAATACGGAAGGCGGTCATCTTCTTATAAATGAAGGCGAAACATGCCTTGTTGATAGAGGAACAAGAGTCATTTATAGCAATGCCAGCCGGGAGAGCTATTGCGAATACTGGTCGCTATGTATGCCAGCGTTCCGTCCCGAACGCACGAAGATGGAATCTTGACAGAAGATGTCAACAATAACGTGTTACACTCTCAATGAGACATCCAGACGTAGGGCTACATGTAGTGCCGTGATTTATCACGTGTACCCACGTTAAAGATAAAGCAAGAGAGATGAGGTGACACGTATGCAATTCGCAATCAACATACCAAATTTTGGCTGCTTTAGTGATGCACGACTTCTGGCAGATGTAGCACATGAAGCAGAAGACAACGGATGGGATGGCTTCTTTCTATGGGATCACATTGGGGGTAGTCCTGAGCGTGTTCAGCCAATGGCAGATCCGTGGATAGCTATGACAGCGATGGCGATGGCTACCAGTCGCATCAAATTAGGCCCAATGGTTACACCTTTGCCACGACGCCGACCCTGGAAACTCGCTAGAGAGTGCGTGACGCTGGATAGACTCTCCAATGGTCGGCTCATCCTGGGACTGGGTATCGGAAGCGATTTCTTCATCAAAGAGTACAGTTCTTTTGGCGAAGAGGTAGACGATAAAGTGCATGGTGCTATGCTTGACGAGGGACTTGAGGTGCTGACGAAACTCTGGTCGGGTGAGATAGCGAACTACAATGGACAACACTATCAACTTCACGATGCGCTGTTCCTGCCAACACCATTACAACAGCCGCGTATCCCCATCTGGTTAGCAGGTGCATGGCCTTTCAAGAAACCGTTTCGGCGTGCCGCTCACTGGGATGGCATCTGCCCATTGAATAGTTCCTATCAACAATTGCAACCCGATGGTATCCGCGAAATAGTGTCTTATATTCGGCAGTTTCGCACAGGCGACGAACCATTCGATGTGCTGGTATCAGGAAATACGACTGGTACAGAACATCAGAAGGATGCCGATATGATTCTACCGTATGCCGAAGCCGGGGCATTCTTCCCCCGGTACAAAAGATTTGGCCGCGCAGTTCCTCTCTTATAGTAATGTCATAGGTGCCGGAGCGGTTCCGGCACCAGGAGGAGCAGCTCGACAAGATGCGGAAGGAGC
>DAIQNC010000169.1:3473-7810 GCA_036788655.1 Ktedonobacteraceae bacterium | reverse complement strand
TGCTCTAACACTTGAATACTACGTCCTACATCACCATTCGGGCGTTCATCTTCCGCAGGTATGCGTACCCAATCCGAAGGAGCTATTGGCAGCGATGCAAAGGCTTGTATATCTTCTCCTTTATAGATCGCCACATTCCCTTGAGCTACATTTCCCTTATTCACTCCTATTCGCAATGGATTGATAATGGTGGCATTGACATCGCCTTGTCTTCTATCGAATGTATCATCCAGCAATGTTCCTAAACGGAGCGTTAATTGCTCACTTTTCTGCTTAACATGTTCCCAGATAGCGAAACTTTCCTCACTTTGTGCAATCAACCAGTTATATTGCCACACACCGTTCTGTGGAACCGCCTCAATCACGTTCGTGCTGGCGGTCTGGAACTGCGCGGCTCGTGCCTCTGCAACGGTATAGCCACCACTCACGGTCATGATAGTATCTTCATGCGAACGATTGACGCGCACAATACCTACTGCCTGATCGACGCCTGGGAAGAGGATGTCGCCACGATAGAAGCGCACAGCAGCGGATGGACTAAATGGCGGCGTTTTAAGCAGTCTACGTGCCGCACTTGCGCTCCTGTCGCCAAAGATAGTGAGCGGAATGATGTAGACCATCTGCCCGTAATCGCTCAAATAGTAGAGACCGAGGCGCAGGAAGAGCAGGTACAGGTTGGTATCCCCCGTGAGAATGGAGCTATAAAACGCCTTGTCTCGATACCGTGCAACATTCATCTCTTCCTGTTTGCTGCTTACGTAAGGCGGATTGGAAATGATATAGAAAAACCCATCAGTATAGCTATCGAGCCGAGCTTTGATGGGGTAGGATTCGTCAACGAGCCGAGAACTGGGACTATCGGTCACAAGCACTGGACGTACTGTGCCTGTGACATCATCGCTATCAAGCACCTCAAACGGCAAACTCAGACTATCGCTATTATAAATTTGAAAACGTTCAATTGGTTGTTTATCGCCTGATGCCTGTAGCACCGCAAGATCGTCGAGTCCCTGAATAAGCAGGTTCATTTCAGCAAGATAGCAAGCGAAGGGATTGAGTTCCATACCGAAGAAGAGACTTGTGAGGTCGTCGAGGTAACGATGTGCGACCTCTGCACGTCGTTCCGAGCTAGCATAGAGTTGCTCTTCTGTAGGCACGTTGTACGTAGTGCAGAAATAGGTGATGAGTGCCTGACGATAGCGACGAGAAGCATGAACGAGGAAACTTCCACTGCCACATGCCGGGTCAAAGATGCGTCGTCCAATGACCTGTGGCCCCGTATAGTCTAGCAAGTCCAGCATATAATCGACTATCTCGCCACGTGTGAGAAAGTGACCTTTACGGTTTCGTGCGTTGCGTTCGATATATTCCTCGTAGGTGAAACCGATGATATCGCCTGTGACATGCTGAAAGTTATAGCGACAGAGAAACTCTAACGTCTCCACAAAAAGAAAATCTTCGGGCATAAACCAGTCGAAGACGGGTTGACGAAAGAAGTGCATGTAGTATTGCCCCGCTTTACGCGCCAGAATGCTACTATAGTTCTCGTTGAGAATACTGATACCTTCGAGTTCCTGAAAGTGCCGTGAGACATAGCCGCTCCAATCGAGAAAGCCACCATTGCTGGCGAGGCGCGGACGCAAAATATGTTTATCTTCAAGCACACGCACTAGCAACAGGCGCACGAAAAAGACATAGCCGACCTGCTCCGCGAAGACCTCTGGCAAAATATCCTCTTTATCGCTCTGTCGCTCGCTCCACAAGTGATACGCTTCCGCAACTCTGAATGGTTCGCTACTTGTGAAGTGCATGGTAAGCAATGCACTATTCACCTGCGCGGCTCGCACAATCCAACGATCAAATACCACACTCATAGATGCTGATATGCGCCGTGTACCAGTACGAGCAACCTTTTCAAAGATGCTCTGCACTTTCTGAAACTCTTGCACCTCGATTGTGCCAAGATGTGCGCCAAGTTTGTCGATAGCGTCAAAAAGTGGCTCAACAAGTTTCGGCAAGATGAAGGTCAGCGAGTCGGCTAACTCCTTACGTGCGCTCTCCCACTCCTGCTTCAGTGCGGCATCTTGCCTGACAAGCCGTTCGCGCCTCTCCAATGCATCTCGAATGCGTGAGAGGGCGGCGAGGCGCAGGTGCGTGAGCGATTCGCGGCTTCCAGCGATAAAGTTGCGTATGGCTTCTGGTTGCTCAAATGAGATAGCTCCACGCTCTCTATCCTCAAAGGTCTGCTCGTCCGTCGCTATTCTACGGACGAGTTCGCTGAACTGCGTGAAGCGGTTCTTACTGAACAGCAACTGGAAGAGTGCGAGATTCGTAGCCTGTACATCGACATGAAATGGAAGAGCGGTCTGTGTGCCAAAGACATCCTCAACGGCGATATCGGCGAGGACTTCATATCTGAGCGTGTCATCAGGAGCAAAACGAATGGCATAGATACGGCGCATATTGCACCATATAGCGTAGCCAGCAGTTCCGAGGACGTAGCGGCGCATCTGTGTGATATGCTCTTTCTCATCGAGGTCAAGCGAGCTATTTTTGTCTTCCCAGATAAAGGCTGTGCCAACTGTTCCCTTCACGCTATAGTCGGGGCGATTCGCCTTTTTGCCCTGCACGGGTTCGTTATAAATCCAGTCCGCATCGCTGAAACCGAGCCATTCAAGGACAAGCCGCGTGAAACGCACATCTACCGCATTGGCCTCATCTCCACTACGTCGCGCCTCTGGTAACGCGAGATACTCTCGATAGTTATAACTCTGTCCATCCACCGTGATGTGAAATTGTTCGATAACGTGCTGTCGAAAGCTGGTAAGTACCTGAGATGTAGCCCCACTACTCACACCGTTCGCACCCTTTGCACCATTGCCACCTGATTGTGCCATATCGTAAGCCGCCCTTCGTCACAAGTATAGTTGCAGGTTTCCAGTGTAGCGTATTGCTGACCGGGATGCAACACTTTTACCCCATCCACGATATCATTAGCAACAACACGCGCATGTTGAATAATAGACTGGAAGCACAGCATGATTGTAGGACAAGGGAATGCAACGACAACAGTATTGGGATTGGGCCGATGATGTGAGCAAGGGCAGTGGAGAGCGAGAAGGCAGCGAGGAACATATAGCAAACGTTGATGGAGCGGAGCGACTCTATCAGCAATACGCGCCCACGATATTCGCCTACCTGCGAATGCACACCAGCTCACGCGAGGACGCGGAAGACATGCTGGTCGAAGTCTTCCTGGCGGCACTCGAAAGCCGCTATTTCCCACTATTGCCGGAGCCAGCACAGTGGGCGTGGCTCTGGCATGTCGCTCGCAACAAAACGATAGACAGCTTTCGGAAGCGTCGCTCACAGATACACCTATACAAACAATGCAAGTAATGCGTCCTCGCTCTCATGGTCGCCCGATGGCACACGCATCGCCTCTGCTGGTTCGTCGGCTCCCCAGGTACATATATGGAACGCCACAAACGGCAAAACCCTCTACACCTATTCGGGCAATCCAAATGGCATCCGTGATGTCGCATGGTCGCCCGACAGCAAATATATCGCCTCTGGCGATGCAGCGAGCGAAACAGGCACAATCGGCACGGTCAAGGTCTGGCTCGCGTCGTAAGAATCATCATTTCCATGTTGTGCCGTGATTTATCACGGGCGTCCACCACACGCCCGTGATAAATCACGGCACAACATGTTAGACCGTCGCCGTACAATAATCCGGCAACGTCCCCGTAAACTTATCAGGATGGACGATTTGCGCGATACAGCGTAGACCTTCGACGAGGCGTGGACTCGGACGTTGCATGATGTCGGAGTTGACACGGAAGACATCGTGATTCTTGACGGCAGCGATACCACCCCAATTGGGACGTTTATACACAGCACTCGTATCTCCCCCATACGCAGGAAGTTCCGTCAGAATGATGAATTGCGGATTGGCAGAGATTATCGACTCATCAGACACCTGCGGAAAACCGCCGTTCGTCGTGTTGCTATGAAAAATGTTCGTGGCATTGGCATCTTGCACAATCTCGTCACCAAAGGAGCCACCCCCGAAAACGTAGGGCTTACCAGGAGTGCTATCATCGACTTCGAGCAGAACTGATGGCATACTTGTTCCAGCAACCGACGACTTTATCTGGCTTATCTGCTGTTGCAACTGTGTCACCAGCGTGTTCGCCGTGTTTTGTGTAAAAGTCAATCGTCCATAGACGGCAATTTGCTGAATGGTTTGAGAGAGATTCACTGCTGGCAAATCGACGACATTCAAACCTAGTTGCTGTAACTGCGTATCGTATTGCTGCGTCTCGCCGCCATAG